>JAADIB010000050.1 GCA_013151565.1 Chlorobiota bacterium | reverse complement strand
CATTCCGGCTGTTACGAATATGCTGCTGGATATGCGCGTTTCATTGGAGGCATGCAGATCATTGATCTACAGCGCATCAAAATCAGTGGATGTAAAAGAGATGATAGAAGAAAAGATAAAAAAACTGAAAGCTGAAGGAAACCCTTTTAAAGAAGAGATGGCTCGGCTTAAAGAGGAAATAAAAATTGCTAATCTTCTTACGCCGATTTCAAAATACATCATCACTGAAGCTGCAAACAAGATAACTTATGATGCGCTTCAGATACACGGCGGAACGGGATATATGAAAGAATTCAAGGTCGAAAGATATACCCGTGATGCACGCATTACCAACATTTATGAGGGGACTTCTCAGCTTCAGATTGTCGCTGCGATAGGCGGTGTGATAAATGACATTCTTAAAGAATACTTTGCAGAAAAAGCGGCAAAAGAATATAAAAGTGGTTTACAAAGACTTAATGAATTCTTAAAACAGATCAGGGAGATATTCGATGACAGCTTAAAATACGTTGTGGATAAAAATGACACAACATTTCAAGACGTTGCCGCTAAAGATCTTGTTGAGTTATATAGTTATCTCTACATTGGCTACTTACTTTTGGAAGAAGCAGAAGACAATCCGAGAAAAGTATTTATCGCAAACAGATATATTGTATCTTCCCTTGCCAGCGCTAAGAAGAATGCAGAGTCGATCAAAGATGAGCTATATAATGATCTTCTTCATGCAGATGAGATTTTGATTTAGTAAAGTTCGACTTAATATAACATAAACCCTGCTATATTTATCCGCCTCTAGTGGATACAAAGTATAGTGATGTATTATGGTTCAATGTGAAAAATAGAATATAATGAAAATCAAAATTTCAGAAACAAGAAACCTAAAAGCAGATCAAATCATTGAATTATATAAAGCAAATGGGTGGAGTTCAGCGGAAAAACCAGTTGAGCTATATAATGCTTTAATAAATTCACATTCACTAATAACTGCTTGGTACGGGAAAAAATTAATTGGTCTTGGAAATGCTATTTCTGATGGTCATTTAGTTGTTTATTATCCTCATTTATTGATTTATCCAGACTACCAAGGAAAAGGAGTCGGACAAATGATTATGGATAAAATGAAAGAGAAATACAAGGATTTTCATATGCAAATGTTAACGGCAGATGGGAAAGCAATTGAATTCTATAAAAAAGTTGGGTTTGTTAGAGCTGGAAAAACCGAACCAATGTGGATTTATAAAGGGAACGAACATTAAAGGAACAAATATGACTGCAAGAATTTGGCATGGAAAAACAAGAATTGAAGACTATGATGAGTACACAGAATTTATGAAAGCTAAAGCAATTCCAGATTACAAAAAGACCGAAGGTTTTGTGAAGCTGACCTTTTTAAGGAATATAAAAGATAATGCTGGGCACTTCACATTAATTACATTTTGGAAAAATCTTGATGTTATTAAAAATTTTGCCGGAGAAGATTTTGAAAATGCAAAATACTATCCCGAAGATGAAAAATTCTTACTTGAATTTGAAGAGAAAGTAGAGCATTATGAAGTGTTTGCAGAATAGCAATTACACACAATGATTCATCCAGTTAATTACTAATCTAATTTCCCACTCAATAATTCATCTACTAGTCTATCAGTCTTATAAATATATTTCAATGCTTCCATCAAACCCCATGAATCCGATGCAACAGCTCTATTGTTTTCCGGATCATAAATAAAATGCCCGGCAAGACTTTCAAGGTTGCCGTCATGAACTAATCCAACAACTTCCAAATTTTTATTAATAACAGAACTGCCGGAATTACCTCCCACAATATCATTCGTCGATGCAAATCCGATTGGGATTTTAAGGTCTAACTCTTCTGGAATTTTCTGCCATCTTTCGTGCAAGCCCCAAGGATAAGTTTTCTCGCCAAAGGAATAGTATCTATCCCACAATCCAAAGAAAGTTGTTTTACCCGGTGCAATTGTACCGTTGTATTCATAACCTTTTATCACACCGTCGGCAATACGCAAAGATGATGTAGCATCTGGAGGAATTGCAGAACCATAAACTTTGAAAATCACTTCGCCCAACTCCTGATTAAGAACATCAAGGGTGTTTTTCGCTTCTGTACGCTGGGAATCAAGCTTGGTGAAAATATCATGGGTGTTAATAAGAAACGAGATAAACGGATCATCACAATTCAAAATTTCATCTGGTGATTTTTTCAACAATTCTGCGACATCATCTTTGCTTGTTATTAATGACTTTGATAAAGCATATTCAACAGCCTCTTCACCGGTTTTTCCATCATACAGTTTTTTAAGATACTTGTTATCTTTTCCCAAGTTAGATGTTGCTACATTTGCATGCGCTCTCAAGAGTTTATCGTTCAACTCTTTATCAAACTCGTCCGGGAATATAATTTCTCTTGTATCTTCAACAACATCCTCTTTATATAATTCGTTTCTTTCATCTTCAGGTTTTTTTATTTCCTTTGCATAGGTAATTATGTTCCGTGCTATCTCAAAATACTTTGATGCGCTATACCTCGGCGGCATATAGCCGTAGTATTCATTAGCAGTGCTTCTGAGTTCATCAATTACATTTTGAATACTCTCCCAGATATGTCCATATTTCTGATTGAGTAATGAATCGCTTTTTACCTTTTTGATGAGATCTTTTTCAAAATCATATTTCTTCTTCATGAGATATTGATTTCGTAAACCATATAATCTTCCGGCATAAGATTTCCTTCCGTTACCGTAACCCATAACTTTATTCAGTAGTTCGGACTCTCTTTCGGGATGAGCTTTAAAGATTTCAAAATAGACTTGATAAATTTCTTCGTAATATTTTAACCGTTGTGTATAGATCACATCTCTGAGATATTCCAAGTTTGCTACTGATAACAAGCGGTCGGTGTGTCCGGGTCTGCCTACAACAAATATCGGTTCACCTTCCTTTGCTCCTTTTTTGCTCCAAGTAAAATGGTCTTTTGATTTTATCGGGTTGCCATCTTCATCATAAGCACGGTAAAACATAAAATCTAGTTCGTACCTTGGATATGTAAAATTGTCCCAATCCCATCCGGTTGCAGCAATTTGAAAATCGGGCGCCATTACAAGACGAATATCATTGTATCGCTTATATGCATAAAGCGAATACTTACCGCCGTTATATAGAGTTATTATTTTGCAAGTTAATCCGGTCTCTTCCTCATATTTCTCAATCAATTCTGATTTGATTGAATCTCTCAATGCAATTTTTTCATCATCGGTTTCCCCTTTGTTCATAAAGGTTTTTACTTCATCTGTCACATCAGTAATCGATATCAATTGATCAACATATAAATTCGGGACAGGTCTTTCGTCATCCATATCTTCTGCATAAAAACCATCTCTCAGCCAGTTCTCTCCCTCGTCTTGTATTGAAGCTAGTTGGTTCCTTCCACAATGATGGTTGGTCATTATCAAGCCATCCCCTGAAACAAAAGCGGCTGAACAACCTCCGCCAAACTGCAGTGCAGCTCTTTGTACTTTGCCGAGCCATTCATCGGTTGGTGTAAAACTGTAAAGTTTTTCAAATCTTGTTACGGGAACATCATCAAACGTCCACATTGCGCCAAAGTCATTTAAAGACCATTTTACTGTATCTAGATCCCTCGGCTGGTAAAGATCAACTTGTGCATTAATACCAATAGGAATAATAAGTAACGCAAAAAAAAACTTGAAAAATCTCATTAGTATCCCAGTTCTTTTTTTATGAGATTCACTGATCTAATTCAAACGGATAGATGACTTTCCAATCATTTTTCATATCGATAAGCGTCCAATTATTACTGACCGCTTCATCCCACGCTTTATTCAATTGCCCAATGCGGGAATTACGATCATATGCATATTCTCTGGTACTGTCAGTATGATGAACAAGCGCCATAAATCTTTTACCTTTCCCAGATTGTGTATATTGAAGCATCTGAAGATCACCGTCAGAATTTCCGAAAGCCATCACCGGGATTCTGCCGATAAACTTTTCAATAGCTACGGCTTTTACTCCCTTGTCATTAAATAAAAACACCTTTGGTAATCTATATATTTCCGGTTTACCGTCAACTATTTTGAATTCTGCTTCAAAAAGAGTACCGATAATTTTCTCCGGTGGTATTCCATAAACTTGTTCTGCAAAAAGACGGATGAATGTCTGCCCGCCGCCCGAAACAATATATGTTTTAAATCCATTCTGTCTCAGGTATTTCATCAGTTCCAACATCGGCTGAAATACCATGTCTGTAAGTGGTCTGTTAAACTTGGGATGCTTGGCTTTCTTCAACCACTCGTGACCAATTTTATAAAATTCAGCAGTACTCATCCCCGTGTGTGTTATAACAAACAATTCCGATATCCACTTTTCAGAACTGAATAAAGTTTTGATGTCATTTTCTAACACTGCTTTGTAGGGCTGCTTTTCTTTCCACTCCGGATGATCCTTAGCCATCTCCTTCACACGATCAATTACAAACATAATTTGAAAATAGATCGGCTGTTCCGTCCACAATGTACCGTCATTATCAAAGACGGCAATTCTTTCATCGAGTGAAACAAAATTGGGATTAGCGCTATCCGTAGCCTCATTTACAAAATCTATGATTGATTGTTTTGTTATACCATTATTCCAAGATGGGAGAGGGTCTGATTTAGTTGGAACTGCACAGTTAGTTAACAAGAATAGAAGAACGATAAAAAAGAAGTATAAATTTAATTTTGATTTCATAGGTTACCCAGATAAATAAGAAGTGCTGTCTTTTTAACAGCAGTAAATTAACAAACAATTTGAATAAATTTATTTTTACTTATATAATTGATTGAACAAAACCTCAGCCGATTGATGCCCTAACTCTATTGCTTTTTTTAAATCCTTGCGAACATCATCTTCATTGTTAAGCTTATGATTTGTCAACGCTCTTCTAAAATAAACTTCAACAAATGTGGGATCAGCTTCAATCGATTTATCAAAACTGCTTAAAGCCGCTTCATAATTGCCAATCCGCATTAATGCTCTTCCTTTATAAAAATAGAGTTTCCCTAAATCTTCGCCCAAATAATCAAGCGGTTCGTTTATATATTCGCCTATAAGTTTTTCCTTTGAATCGTTAACAAATTTCTCCCTTGAATCTTTAACATTTTTTTCTTTCGAGCTTTTCACAAATGATTCATGTTTTACGGAAACTTCTGTTTCTTTAGATACTTCTGCCGTTTGTATATCATCCTTAGATGAAGCATTATTAATAGCAGTGGAAAAAACATTTACTGCTGCTTCATAATCACCGGCTTGGTATTTGTTTATTCCCTCCTTAACAAGATCAGTTTGAGATTGGGCAATAATACTTAAAGGAAAAATCATCAGCACTGCACAAAACAAATTAGATATAACATATTTCATTTATAATAGTCCTCCATTAATTTTATCATTTTTCTTTTGAGGCGGATAATTTTTTAATATTTTAGCGACCGCCTCATCATTTTTTTTTACACTTTCTTCCGGTGAAGAAGAACTGTCATCAAAACCAATTCCTACTCCCCGCCAAATAAGTTGATCATTTGCAGCATCAACTATATCAATGAACAAGGTGTTTTCAGTGTAATAGGTTATGTTGGTAACGGAATCATCAATATAGTCGTAAGGCTGCCCAGCGCTCCACCAACCGCTGTACCCATAATCCCACGTATTTACTTTCACCTTTTCTTTTGTGCCGGCATGAGGATATACTATAAAATCAGGATTGGATTCCACTTTTGTAAAACCCTGCGACTTTAAGGTCTTATCAATAGCCCTATAAGTTCTGTTCAGAACGAGCTTGTTTTTTAATAGAATATCAGTCGAATCTTCGGTAGAACTCCATTTATAAGTTTTATATTTAGAAAAATCTGCTGACGGATCATAATCCATTGAAACAGTTATACTTGAACATCCTAATAAAGTAATTACTAATAGTAGGGCTGCAAATATTTTGAATCTTCTAAACATTTTTATCTTTGAATAATTAATAAAGAAAAACAATAATTCATAAGAATACATTAAGAATTTCTAAAGACAAAAGCTATGTTAATATCTTTGTACTATTTAATGCTACTTCCTAGCCTTTATTTAGCTTAACATATTTCTTCAATACTGATTTAAAAATTATTCCCAACATATGTTTATACTGATATTTGAAGCTTTTTAAAACTGCCGGCGTTTTAATTAAGAATAATTCCAATATTTTTCATGTAATAGTAATTTGATGTGGAATTTTAAGAAAGATAGTAAACTTTTTCATTGCTTGTCTTTATCTTAATTCAATTTCCACAAAATATTGTTAAATGCATTTTTACTTTTCTAGTACACCCAATTTATCTTCTTCTAATAATCATACAAAAAAAGCTTTTGAGTGAAGAAGAATTGTAGTCGTTCGTTACTTGCATGCGAAGGGAATGAAATATTCATGTATCCAAATTGAAAATTTAAACTATTAGTAAACTGATACCCAGCCATAGCATACAACCTAGTTTGAGAGAGCTTCAACTCTTTTTGAGTATCGACAAGAAATTCAAATCCAATTGTTGTGAGCAGTACTCCCTTTTCAATTTTTTCATTTGTAATGGGAATATTAAGTTGAATTCTGTACCTGGTTCTTTGGTTACCTTTTTGATCCAAAAATCTAAATTCATATCTGTATCTGTGTTGAATAATAATCCTATCTACTTTTTGGAATAACATTCCCTGAAGTGTAGTTCTGTATTCGTTACTTTTAATCGAAAGAATTCCTCGAGGCTCTGCCTCGGGGTAGTTCATTATTATACGTATAATAATATAATACTTTTTGTCTTAGTTTATACTATTAAACTTATATTAAATAGAGGTGGATAATAAGTGTACCCTTATAAATTTCAAAGTAAAAAGAAGTTCAGAATAAATCAACAATTTGTTTTACAAAATGATTTTTAATACTTATACTTCAACCACTTAACAACTTCGCTCCATTTCGGTTTTTTGCCGGTCATCATAATTCCTACCCTGAATATCTTACCTGCAATTGGAAATATTGCAAAAACCGTGGCAATATTTACAATAGTAGAAAATATCACCTTCCATAGCGGTACATCAACGAGTGCCATTTTTGCTGGCATTACAATTACAGCGGCAAACGGCGCCATTGAAGCAATGTTGGCAACAGGGTTATCGGGATTCTCTATCATTGACATCGAAATGAAAAACGGTATCATAACTAACATTAAAATGGGCCACATTCCAGATTGTGCATCTTGGGGATTTTCAAAAATTGAACCTACCATTGCAAATAATCCGACAAAGATCAGTAATCCTAAGAAGAAATTAAAAAGCAAATATGCAACCTGTAAAAAGGTCACATCTATCATCGCCTCTTTCGGCAGCATAAACCAAGAGGTTGATGCAACAAGAATAACCGGCGAAAGCCAGATTGCCATCTGCACAACTCCTGTTATCGCCGCACCCAGAATTTTACCAGTCATTAATTCCTTACTTGTTACAGAGGATAAAAGAACTTCAACAATTCTGTTTGATTTTTCCTGAATAACCGCCTGCATTACCATCGAACCCATCATGATCAAACTAAGATAAAGCAGAAACGAGAAAAGATATGATAAGATCAATCCGCCGTATCCTTCTTCTTTTATATCTTCACCTTCGGCTATCTTAAAGCTCCTTACATCAACAGATTTTCTAGCATATTCCAGTTCTTCAACCGGTATGTTCTTCGATGAAAAATATTGTTCCACAAGTACTTTATTTATTGGTCGGTCTATCTTTTCAAGAAGATTGAAATTTTTAGGTGTCTTTGAATAATATTTTATCTTTTTATCCTTCAGCGCTGAACGGGGGATAAATATTATTCCATCAAGTTTTTGTTCTAATAAATCACCCTGTTTTTCGGATAAATATTTATTAAAATCATTTTCCGATAAAGTTTTTAGTGTCGGGATTATTTCTCCGTTCTTGACAAATGGTTCATCTAGAATAACATTTTGTAGTTTTGATCCAAGAGTATCGGAATAAGTAATTATTTCTATCTTCTTCCCTTCCGATTCAAAACTCATTATAAAAGTCTGCACCCCGATTATGCCAAACATAAAAACGGGAAGTAATAATGTCATTAGTACGAATGCTTTTGATAGAAGTTTTTCTTGAAGTTCTCTTTTTATCAGCGCTTTTACTCTATAATTAAACATGGCTTACCTCCGCATCTTCACTACCGACAAGGTCGATGAATATTTCTTCCAGCGAGATATCATTGGCATCAAATTTTTTAACAACTACATTTCTATCAACCAACAATTTAAGAAGAGTTTGAATGTCTTTTTCATTTCTGACTTTTATACCAACACTATTACCATAATCTGAAATGCTTTCAATAATTGGGTGACCACTAAGAAATGAAATATCTCCTTCATAATTCAAACTGATATTCAATTGTGATCTCTCGGCTTTTATGTCGCTCATTGAGCCGTTGAGCTTGATCTTTCCGTGATCAATTATTGCAATATGGTCGCACATCTTTTCAGCAAATTCCATTACATGAGTGGAAAACAATATGATCTTTCCTTCATTCTTTAATTCAAGGATTATATCTTTCATCAAGTTTGTATTTATCGGATCTAGCCCCGAGAAAAGTTCATCAAGTATCAGAACTTCTGGATCATGAAGAAGAGTAGTTATAAATTGCACCTTCTGCTGATTTCCTTTTGAAAGGTCTTCTATTTTCGAGTTCATTCTATCTAACAGATCAAACCGTTTAAGGTAATCCTTCGCAAGTTTTGTTATCGCTTTGCCTTTCTTCCCTTTTATCTCAGCAAAGAATAGAAGTGTATCTATGACTTTCATTT
Organism: Chlorobiota bacterium; assembly: GCA_013151565.1. Classification (GTDB taxonomy): domain Bacteria; phylum Bacteroidota; class Ignavibacteria; order Ignavibacteriales; family Melioribacteraceae; genus SZUA-22. The sequence goes on along the minus strand of JAADIB010000050.1, from coordinate 268 downwards.
TTTTATAAAGCCCGCGTTCTTCAGGAAGATATCCGACTTTACTATTGAAGTCTGGTCCTGCTTTTATTCCTTTAAAATTCACTTCACCGGAATCCGGCATTATAATATTCATCATCATTCTTATTGTGGTTGTCTTACCGGCACCGTTACGCCCAAGCAGACCAAAGATAGATCCTTCCGGCACGGTGAACGATGCATTATCAACAGCTTTCAAATCACCAAAAGATTTTGATAAGTTTCTTACTTCGAGTGAACTCATTTATTCTCC
>JAADIB010000391.1 GCA_013151565.1 Chlorobiota bacterium | reverse complement strand
CCTTCAACGTCAAATTCAATTCCATCGGGGTCACCATCGGGAAGTTCAATGAATACACGCTTGTTTTTTAACTCACCAGATTTTGTAATCTCAAATTCTAAAACTCGGTGTTTACCTGATTCCGATAAATATAACTTTTTTGTAACCGGAGAGATTCCAAGACCGTTTGGAAAATCAAGACCATCGGCAACTAATTTTAATTTCTTATTGTGAAAGTCGTAGTAAAAAACTCTTCCTTTCGGATCTTCTTTCCCATACTCTTTAGGATCAGAGAAATAGAGATTTCCTTTCTCATCAAAAGCTATATCATTTGGGCGGTTGAAAGATTTTCCTTCATAGCCATCAATCAAAGTCGATACTTCTCCTTCCGGTGTGATCTTTACAATCTTTCCTTCACCATATTCGCATGCAAACAAATCACCTGATCTTGAAACAATAATACCATTCGTCTGCTTGAAAGTAGCATCAGTCGCAAAAGCCAGCGTGTCAACTTTATCATCTGAAATTCTTGTGATCCATCCGCCGTTGCAATTGGAAAGATATAGAACTCCGCTATCGTGCCAAGCGGGTCCTTCGGGAAAATCAAATCCATCTGCGACAAATTCCCATTTCTCATCTGGAATAAGTGACTGTGCATGAATGGAAACTGATAATATTAATAAAGTGAGTGTTGTTAAAGTAATTGTAAATCTGGACATATTGCAGCCTTTATATAATTGCATAATAATTAAAAGAAATATTTTATTTAATCTACAAATAAATAATGGAAAAATTTTATACTATTTTTTATTTGCTATGCTTAGTATATTCGCAGATGAAATTATTCATAATTAGGGATTTTTATATGAAAAAAATATTTGGTTTTTTGCTCGTTGGGCTAACTATTTTCCTGATAAACTGTAGCGGGAAAACGGATAAAGATCTTTATGAATCGGCAAAGAAAAACTTGGAGAATGAAAAATATTCTGATGCGCTGGTACTGTTTGAAGAACTGGTAAATGAATATCCGAACAGTGAATATTATCAAGATGCACTTCTGGAAACAGGGCAGTTGTATCAAGGACAAGTTGATAAGAATATTTCGTATAAAGAGTCGCTAAAAAAAGCAATCCAGTCTTATAGAATGTTCTACTCGAAATATAAGGATGATCCTAAAGCGCCGCAGACCTTATTCATGATAGGATTTATACAGGCAAATGACTTAGGCGAGTTGGATTCTGCGAGAGTAACATACACAAAATTTGTTGAGTTGTATCCTGATAATGAAATAGCTGCTTCAGCAAGAACAGAATTAGAAAATCTTGGATTATCACCGGATGAAATTCTAGCAAAAAAGATTCAAACTAAACCGGAATAAAAAATGTGAATAATTCTAATTCACAGATCAAAAATTATTTAGATCCTTCTTTCATATCTAAGTTAAAATCGCTTGAGTTAAAGGCGAAGACGGTAGTTGAGGGATTCAAAGTCGGTTTACACAAGTCACCTTATCATGGATTTAGTGCTGAATTCAGTGAGCACAAACCCTACATGCAGGGCGATCCCATAAAGAATATTGATTGGAAGATCTACGGCAAGAGTGATAAATTTTTTATCAAGCAGTTTGAAGAAGAAACTAATCTGATATGTCATATTCTTCTGGACGTGAGCGCTTCGATGGATTATAAGAAGGAAGCAGAACTTACAAAGTTGGAATACGGCACAACCTTAGCGGCGAGTCTTAGTTATTTAATGATCCAGCAGCAGGATGCAGTTGGGATGTCCTTTTATTCCGATAGGATAGAAAAGTATCTCCCGCCGAAAGCGACACGAGTTTATCTCCACACAATTTTAGGCTCGCTTCATAATATCAATAAGAATGGGAATAAAACAGAGACTGCAAATTGCTTAAATTCAATTGCACAGAAAATAAAAAAGAGGGGATTAGTAATTATAATTTCTGATTTTTTCGACGATGTTGATAAAGTTATTTCTGCGCTGAAGCATTTTAAGTATAAAAAAAATGAAGTAATTGTTTTCCAAATACTTGACCCGATTGAAAAAAGTTTTGCTTTTGGGAATGATGCGATCTTTGTTGATAAGGAAACATCAGAAGAGATAACAACGCAGCCGTATCAAATACAGAAAGCATACCAATCCGCAATGAAGGATTACCTGCATAAATTGAAAAGTGAATGTCTGAATAATAAAATTGAATATAATCTTATCGATACAACTACTCCGTTTGACAAAGCGCTGTTTTCGTATTTCAAGAAAAGAGCGAGAATGAATTAGAAAGACACACCGCTGAAAAGACGCAGAGAGATCAAATAAATTCTTAGTGCCTTTACCGTAAATTTTTATTTTAACTCATCAAACCTCGGTAACCCCGTTGTACATGGAGTTGCAGATGATAACCCAATGGTTATTTATAGAAAGTTCCTCATTCTTATTTACTGCAATGGTCAGAAAGCAAATAACCTTCACTGAGAAACTTTGTTAAATATTTTTGTAGTTTCCTTATGTGAAACTTTTTTGTATATTTAATTATATGAAAATCCATCTGATAAAAAAGCAAACTATTGACGAATATGTAAAGAGGAACAGTCAAAGTAAAACAGCTTTTTTATCTTGGGTTGCGATTATAAAATGGGTTCAATGGGACGAACCCAATGATATTATTGCTACTTTTAATAGTACCGATGTTTTAGGAAAAAGTTCTAAACGAGTTGTTTTTAATATTGGTGGGAACAAATATAGGATGATATGCAGTTATCATTTTGGAAGAGAAAGGGTACACTTGTTTGTAAAATGGATTGGAACACATTCTGAGTATACTAAATTATGTAATGATGGAAAACAATATACCGTAGATGTATATTAAAACCTTGGAGTTATAAAATGAAAGAATTGAAATACACTATTATAAAAACTAAAAAGCAATATAATGAATATTGCAATATTCTTGAAAATTTGGTCTTGCTTAATAACAAAGCAGAAAAAGATGAAGTAGAATTACTAACTCTGTTAATTGAAAAATGGGACAGCGAACATAATTCATTCGATGAAATTACACCAGTAGAATTGATTAAAGCATTGATGGAAACCAACAACTTGAAATCAAAAGACCTTGTAAAAATATTGGGATTATCAAAAGGTACGGTTTCTAAGATATTGAATTATCAAAAAGGTCTTTCGAAGGAAACGATACGAAAGTTGTCGGATTATTTTAAAGTTTCACAAGAGGCGTTTAATCGTCCTTATAAATTGGTAAACGAAGTTAACAGACATTTTAAAGATGCAAGTTTAATGAATACAAAAAAGCATTTGAAGAAAGTGCTAGCCTAATCTCAATCAATTGCTCAGCTCAACCTCCAATAAATTTATTTTCACCTCAGTATAAGATTGCACTGCTGCGATCGATCATTCGGCGGTAGAATAAATTGAATTGTCATACCATATAACTTACTTCTTCTTCGCCAGCACAATTCTGATTTTTGCATAGCTGATAAATCCGGGAAGATTCTGTTTTAACTCTTTCAGACCAGTTATGCCATTGGATATCTCTTTCTCAATCAGTTCTATTTCATGCTTTTTAATAAGAGAGGAAATATCAGTGTCCGGCAGATATTCTATGATAGTTTCCAACTGCATTGATACAACGGCTTCCGGTAATTTGATTAGCGAGGCAATATCTTCGAGGGAGTATTTTTTATTCAGAAGTTCAAATACCTTCTGTATATTTTCCGGTATCTTTTTCTGTTTAACATCTTTCTTGATTATCGATTCTCTTTTAAATTCATAAATTGCTTCTAGGAAATCTTCACCGATTTTATTGAACATCCACTGATTAAAACCTTGTATCGACATTAATTTACTGGGGGAGTTAGGCTTAGTCTCAACTATTTTCCGCAAAATGGTATCGGAGCAGATCAATTGGGGAGATTGTGAGAATTTTCTCGCAGAAGTTTTTCTCACCGCACGCAACTTGTTGAATAATTCCAAATTAGATTCGTAATCAATATTTGAGTTCGTTCTTATATTGGATATCTCAGGGGGAGTTATTAAAATGTCTTTCCCTTTATCCGAAAGTGTTAACCTTGAATCGAATTTCTTTATAACATCTTTTTGAAGTAAATGTTCAATTATTTCATTTAAGTCGTCACGCTTAAAATGCTTACATGCTCCGAAGTTAGAAAAACTCTGTGCTCCCGGATGCTTTGTACTGCCGAGTAATATATTAATGAGATCAACTCGTTTTAACGATCCGGCTGCTTCATGCAGTGTATCAACTATTATCTCTTCAAGATATTCAAGTTGAATAGAATCCTTGGTTGAAGCATTTGTGCAGTTATCACATTTACCGCACGAATAATCTTTTTGTTCTTCCCCGAAATAGTTCAAAATAAACTTAAAACGGCATACATCAGTAAACACGTAATCTCTCATCTTAGCTAATTTACTTTCAGAGTTTCTTTTGTGTTCCAGCCAGTTCCTAATACTTAATCTTAAGCTATTTGGATAAACTCTTTCATTTAACAATCTTATGGATGGGTTCTCAAGTGGAGTATCAAATTCAATAACTCCCGAAACTGATAGTTTTTCAAATACTTTAACTATATCAGCTTCAACTGTATCTAATTTCCTTGCAATTACAGATGTATCGATTTTTACTTTTCGAACAAAGAGCACATCACCAAAATTTCGAATGATATAAATCAGAAGATCTCTCATCAGATTACGGGCATATTGATTGATAAAAGTTTTCAGCTCATTTCGGCTAAATAGTATTCTGATGAAAGAGTATTTATTTCCTTCAGAATTAAATTCCATTAGTTCGTTTTCATGGAGCACTTTAAGTGATGCAAGGAGTTTCTGTTTGTTGATCTTATGCGGGAGCAAGAAGCTTTCAATTCCCTTATCAATTTGAATTCGTTTATCGTACGTGCTCCCGGCAGCGATTTGCATATAATCGCATATTGAATTATAAACTTGTTTTACTTCATCGTCCGTTGGATAGTTATTATTGATAAAATATTGCTGAATGTTATGATCTTTTTCTTCAAATAATAGGTAGATCTTCGATGGTTTTTCGTCTCTGCCTGCTCTTCCGATCTCCTGGTAATAATTTTCTATCGATGCGGTCAGATTATAATGAATAAGAAGACGAATATCAGATTTATCAACTCCCATTCCAAAAGCGTTTGTAGCACAGATTATTTTTACACGGTCGTTCATGAAATCATCTTGTATCATTCTCCGCTGCTCAGGTGCTAATCCGGCATGATAATAATTTGCGAGATATCCGTTCATCGTTAAAAATTCGGAAAGTTCCTCTGCATTCTTCCTTGTGGAAGTATAAATAACAGCAGGCAGTTTATTCTTCTTTATTAATGCCAGCACTTTCTCTTTTTTTCTGCCGGTTCTTATTACATTAAGATGAAGATTCCCGCGCTCAAATCCTCTGATGAAAACTCGCGGATTACTGAAATTGAAATGTTCAATAATATCGCGACGAAC
>JAADIB010000127.1 GCA_013151565.1 Chlorobiota bacterium | reverse complement strand
GGGACAATAGACGGATCAAGTCCGTCAATATCAAAAGTAATATAAACATTTTTGGATAGTACTCTCAGAACTTCATTCTGCCATTTTTTCGGTGATTCTGCTTGACGAATTTTTCTAGCATAAAAAGTTTTAATCTTATTTTTTTTTATCATATCACTTTCTTCTTTACATTGTGCCCTAATTCCAACTTGAACAATGTTCTTGCTGAATTCATTAATACGACACATAACTGAAGCATGTGAATAAATACTCCCTTCGTAATTTTCTCGTAAATCTGAGTGAGCATCGATCTGCAGAATAGATAAATTGCTGTACGCTTTATGATGTGCTAGTACTGAACCGAGAGTGACGGTATGTTCCCCACCAAGCATAACTGAAAATTTATTATCTTTGATAACATTTGAAATATCCTTTTCAATTTTCTCTAAAGCACTTTTGGATTTGAGTTTTTCATAATTACTTATTGGAAGTGTAGCTATCCCCTTTTCAAAACAAAGTTCTCTATTTGTTTCTTCATCATAAAATTCAACATAATGAGAGGCTTTAAGAATTTCCTTTGGTCCATTCTTTGTCCCGGAACCGTAACTTACCGTGTTTTCCAACGGTGCCGAATAAATTATGATCTCAGAATTCTCGTATGATGAAAATTCTTTTTCGATACCAAGAAAGTTTGATTTGGATGATAATGTTTTCACTTTTGTCACTTAAAAAATATTTTTCTCTAAAATTACTTTAACAATAATCCCCTCTTGAGAGGGGAAGATGCGGAGCATCAGGGGTGTGTAACTTCTTGTTCTATCCACATTTCAATTTTATTAATTACTTTATCCATTCTATAATAAATCTCAAATTCATCAAACCTAAGAAACTTAACACCAAAACGTTCAATATCTATTTGTCTATTCTTATCTTTTCTTTCGTTCCCATAATGGCTTTCACCATCAATTTCTATTGCAAGCATAAGTTCACTACAAAAGAAGTCCACAATATAATTCCCAATGGGTTTTTGTCTATGAAAGTCAAAGCCTTTCATCTGTTTGCTTTTGAGATAATTCCAAAGTAAAACCTCGGATTTTGTGCTATTGTTTCTCAGCTTACGAGCATATTCTTTGAGTTTTGGATTATATGGCAAAATAGTTCTCCTCGCCATATTTAACACACCCCTTTCCGTAGGAATCCCTTTGGGAATATCCCCTCTCAAGAGGGGACTTATCTTAAAATTATTTTTATCTTATTTATTCGATTCAACGCCTGCAATAGCTGAGCGATCAAATTTTATTTTAATATTGTTGCCGAAATCAATTAAGCAAGTTTTGTCATCTAGTCCGGCAATTGTTCCGTGCATTCCGCCGTTAGTAACAACTTTATCACCTTTTTTCAATGCATTAAGTAATGCTTCCTTTTCTTTGGCTTTCTTCTGCTGCGGACGGATGATCATAAAATAAAATATTGCAAAGATCGCTCCAAACATAATTAAAGTACTGACCATACTTCCACCACCGGCATCTCCGCCTTGTGGCGCCATTGCTAATAGATAATTCATTTTTCCTCCTTTACGTTTTTTGATAATTTATGAATAAAACTATTTTTCCATTCTGTATAAGAACCGTCAATGATTCTTTTTCTAGCTTCACGAACTAAATTTAAATAAAATTTAAGATTATGTATAGTGGCAAGTTCATAAGCCAATATTTCTTTTGTATTAAACAAATGCCGCAGGTATGCCTTTGTATGATTCTGACAAGTGTAGCAGTCGCATTTTTCATCCAATGGAGTAAAATCCTTTTTATATGTAGCGCTGCGGATTGTAACAACTCCCTCCGATGTGAACAAATAGGCATTCCTTCCATTACGAGTAGGCATTACGCAGTCAAACATATCAACACCGCGCTCAATTGATTCAAGAATATTTTCCGGTCTCCCTACACCCATTAAATATCGAGGTTTATTTCCCGGAAGGATATCGGTAGTAAAGTTAACAATATCATACATGTTTTCCGCCGGTTCACCAACTGCAAGTCCGCCTATTGAATACCCGTCAAAGTCAATGTTCATAAGCTCTTCTGCAGATTGCTCCCGCAGATCCTTATAAACACTGCCTTGTACAATACCAAATAAAAATTGTTTATGTCCATAAAGCGGCTCACTATTTTCAAATGCTTCTTTGTTTAACACTGCCCAAGATGTTGTAAGTTCTTTAGACTTTTTAGCATAATCATAGTCACATGGATACGGTGTACACTCGTCAAGGGGCATGATAATATCAGCCCCGATATTTCTTTGAATATCGATTACCTTTCCCGGACTGAAAAAATGTTTCGATCCGTCAAGATGAGAACTGAACTCTACGCCATCCGGTTTAAGTTTACGAAGTTCCGATAGGCTGAAGACTTGGAACCCACCGCTGTCTGAAAGAATATTCCTATCCCAATTCATGAATTGATGCAGTCCGCCTGCTCCATTTATTACTTCCATACCAGGACGGAGATAAAGATGGTAAGTGTTCCCTAAAATAACAGAAGCATTGATTTCTTCTTTAAGCATTTTCTGATCAATTGCCTTAACTGTTCCTTGTGTGCCGACAGGCATGAATATTGGGGTTTCAATAATTCCGTGATCGGTTGTAATTACACCAGCCCTGGCTTTTGAATTTTTATCTGTCTTTTGAAGTTCGAAAAACAAGTCTTTCTTTTTTTATTAGAATTAAGTGTAGAAAAATAGTGTAATTATAACTCATCTTCCAGAGAATAGTATATTGCATGAATTAAATTTTAATAGCACGCTGATTGAACGGTTGGAACGGACTAAATAACTATATTTTTCTTATCTCTCTTGGACAAAGATGAAATGTTTTTTACCTATCCATATTCAACAGATAATTCTGAAGGTTTTTGTAAAATGAGTGTTTTATAAAAATTAATCTGTGAGAATCTGTCTAATCTGTTTCATCCGTGTTCAATTAAGGATTTACTAATAGTTTAATCAACTCCACACGTTGTTTTGATGATCGGATTATTTCAATTGTAAAATTATCAATTTCAAATTTTTCATGAGGTGCAGGAATGTTCCCTAATCTGGAAGTAATATAACCGCCGATCGTTTCATATTCACCTTCGGGAATGTTAAGGTCAAATTCTTCATTCAGATGATCGATCTCCACTTTACCGCTGATTATATACGTGTCATCACTTATCTTTTTGCAAACATCTTCATCGGGATCGTGTTCGTCTCTTATTTCACCTATCATTTCTTCGATAATATCTTCGATGGTAACTATTCCGGCAGTTCCGCCGAATTCATCAACAACAATTGCAATCGAATGTCTTTTATCAATCAATTCATTCAATAATTCCAAACTCTTTTTAGTTTCCGGTACAAAGAGAATATCTCTCCTTACTTCTTCAATCGTTTTCGGATATTTAAACATATCCATCAAATGAATGAAGCCTTTAATATTATCAAGATTTTCTTCGTACACTGGAATTTTTGAGTAACCGGATTCTATAAATATCTTTATGGCATCCTCAACCGAGGCTGTTATTTCTATTCCAACAATATCAGTTCTAGGTGTAAGTACTTCGTAAACTTTCTGCTCACCCAGATCAATAACTTTATTGATCGCTTCGTACTCATTATCGTCAAGCCGTCCGGCAGTTGAGCTTTCATGCAGTAATGTTTGTAAGTCTTCTCTATCGAATAAGCGGCTTATTTTATCTTCCTTTATATTAGCAGAGCTTACAATGAATTCTGAAATGGCAGAAGTAACTTTGACAAACGGGAAAAGGAAAAATGAGATAATTCGGAGCGGGATTGCAGCAATAAGTATTATAGGATCGGGATACTCACGTGCAAAATATTTTGGTATAAGTTCGCCGAACAAAAGCAATAAACTTGTTGATACGAGTAATATTTGAAAATCATTCAAGTTGAAACTTGCGTGGAGGAACAATGTTATCAAAGATGCAAATGTTATATTGACCACATTGTTTGATATTAGGATTGTTGAAAAAAATACTTGCTGTTTCTCGGAAAAATATGAGATTATCTTTGCCGATAAATTATTTTTCCTCGCTCGTAATTCGATTTTTAACTTGTTGGCAACTACAAACGCAATCTCGGATGATGAGAAAAATCCGCTCAGAAGTAATAAAGTTATTAATCCGATCAGTTCAAGTATCATACAGCCTTTTCAATAGTAATGTTAGAAATAGTATATTTAAAATCAGTTGAACCGTCATTAAATTCAATCACGATATCAACCGGTTTCTTTTCATTCAAGGCTGCATTAAGCAGCAGTCCTCTAATGGTAGAAAAGATCACATTTTTTTTGTTTTTTAGCAACTCTTCTTTAACATTCGGCTTGAACATGAATATCATTTTTTTCTCTTGGAGAATTATAATTCTCACAATTTTAAGCTGTTTTAGATCGTAATTATTATCGTCTAAAATCTCCAATTCGCCGGTTACTTGGAACCTCGGTTTCTGACCGGGTATTGCATTTATCCAACAATAAATTTTCTTCACATTCAGCAGAATTTCATTTTTATAAACCAGTTCTGTCTCAACTTCTCCAATCTCTTTCTGAGGAACGGAAGAAGAGCATTTAACGAATAGCAAAGTACCTAGAATGGTAATTATAATTAGAGATAATATTTTATTCAAATCTGATTTCATATATTTTTAAAAGCCGTTAGGATACAAAGGTTATCCAGAAAATTATTTATTTATTGCTTTATTGTTAAATTGTTGTCAAAATAAAAATCTTCCATATTTAAAAATACTTAAAATTGTGCCGTCTCTTCATAAATTCCAAAATGTTTTTTTAGCTCGTTAACCATCTCGCCTAATGTTACATAGTTTTCAGCAGCTTCAACAAATATCCGCATTAAGTTCCCGTCATGTGCAGCAGCATAACTTATTTTTTCAAGTGATTCATCAACCTTTTTCTGATCGCGTTTCTTCTTCAATTCTTTCAGTCTTGCTTTCTGTTTTACTTCAACTTCTTTCGAAATGTGCAGTATTGGAATATCAATTTTACTTTCTTCGTCCACAAATTCATTTACCCCGACGATGAACTTTTCTTTCTTTTCTAATTCCAATTGATATCGATATGCCGATCGTGCAATTTCTTTCTGAAAATATCCCGTCTCTATAGCAGGAATCACTCCTCCAAAGTTATCGATCTCATCAAATATTTTATTTACTTCTTCTTCCATCTGATTCGTTAAAGCTTCAACATAATAACTGCCTCCCAATGGATCAACGGTGTTGATCACACCGGTCTCGTATGCAATTATCTGCTGAGTTCTTAAAGCGATCTTAACCGCCTTTTCACTCGGTAGTGCAAGAGTTTCATCCATCGAATTAGTGTGCAGCGACTGCGTTCCGCCAAGTACGCCAGCGAGAGCCTGTAGCGCAGTTCTGACAATATTATTCTCCGGTTGCTGAGCTGTTAAAGTACATCCTGCGGTTTGTGTGTGGAAACGAAGCCACCATGTTCTCGGATCTTTTGCTTTATAAACTTCTTTCATTC
>JAADIB010000237.1 GCA_013151565.1 Chlorobiota bacterium | reverse complement strand
AGTTTTAGGTAATTGCTTATCTACATTTCTGTTCTCCCACTTTTTTCCTTCGAAGGCAATGACGCTAGTTTCAGAACCTAACGACTTTGCATTATTTATAACATTACAAATTTTCAGCGCATATTTCGCTTTGTTATTCAGCTCTTTTGTTTTATCAATTGTCTGCTGCTTTTCCATTCCATCACTACTGGGAAAAGATTCCTGCAATGATAAGAGATTCGATAATTCAATTTGCAGTTCATTAACAGTTGAACGTAAAGCGTTTGCCGATAATGGCAAAACATCTTCAACTTCAGCAATTGTGGAATTAAGTGTGTTAATTGCTTGTGTAGCTACTGCTCTGTCATTACTGAACGGTTGAATAGATATTATCTTTTCGCCATCAATTAGTATTTTTCCTTTCGTATCAAGAAGTTTCCACGATGCTTTGTAATTGCCCGGCAGAACAAAATCAACCGGTAGAAGTAATTCACCTTCTTTTCCATAAACACTCGCAATTGAGTTATACTTTATACCATTAGGATCAATACATTCCGCTTCAGCTCTTAACGGTGACTTCCCCGGTTTAGGATTGTAAATATTGAACTTAATATCCTCACCGATAAACACTTTGTCCCAAGCTAAATTCTGCGGAATCATAGTCAGCTTTTCAGAAGATTTCAACCCGAACCAAGAACCGGTATTATTGATATCCCCGCGGTAGTTTGTCCATTGTTTAATCGTGTTTGCTTTTGCCGGAGTATTCAGACAATATGCTAAACCAGCTTCACCGCCGGTAAGCACAACGTCCAGCCTGCTCGAACTGCTGATCTTTCCAAACGAAGGGGTATTGTTTATCGTTCTCGATTCAAATTGATGATTGAATATTACGTCGCCGTTATTATCAAGGACAAACAAATTTCCACGCTGAGTGGAAAAGACATATTCTAATTTATTGTCATTATTGATGTCAAGTATTGCTCCGGGAGCAAGACTGCGCCCTTGCATATCAATATTCCAAAGTTTAGAACCGTTTTCATCAAATCTGTATATGACTCCAGTTTGAGTTATTAGAAAAATATCCGCGACACCATTCTGATCATAATCACCGACAGAAACTGTCGAAGCAATCGGCGCTTTAGTCGGATATCTCCAAACCGGTTTGCCATTTTTGTCTAAACAGAAAACATCCCCAGTACTTGATGCAGCAATGATATAAGCTTTACCGTTAGTTGCGGCAAACATAACCGGGGCAGAAGTTGACCAAGTATCGGAACCACCGCCGATCTTATATGACCAGAGCTTTTCCAGATCACTTGATAGAACAATTACACTTCCATCATTAGTTGCAATAGCAATTTCTGATTTGCCGTCACCATCCAAATCACCTACTGCAGGACTTACCGGTTTACCTTCCGTTAATTTGGTTTGCTTAATTACCTCACCACTTAAGGCATCAAAAATCCATACTGTTCCGGAAAGATCTGTTTGGATTACTTCAAAAGTTCCGTTACCGTCAACATCTGCTACAACACTAGCTGACCATTCCGAACCGGCATTTAGATCTTTCTGCCAAACCACCTTTCCTTCACCATTCAGACAAGTCATTTGCCCGCTGTTATCGGCGGCATATATCAATGCAGATTTTTTCTCTCTCTTTAACACAGTAGGATATGTCATGTAACGTCTACGAGTTCTCCATCTCCAAATTACATCACCGTTTTTATCAAGAGCGATCATTTCTTCCTGTCCTGCAACAAGTATTTCATCTCTGCCGTCGTTGTTAATATCAGCTACTGTAGGAGCGCTTTCTAAAAAACTTTTTAGATTACTAGTCCATTCTTTGTCCAATTTTAATTTTTGAGCATATGCAGAACTCTGAAAGACAAACAGCAATAGGAAATGGATTAAAAAGTACTTTGCATATAATGATATTTTTTTCATTTAGATTCCTTTAATAAATAATATTTTTCCTTTGATTATTTAATTCCCAATTTCTTTTGAATTTGTTCAAGAGAAACACCTTTAGTTTCGGGCATTATATATATTACCCAGAATAGTTGTCCAACCATACAAACTGCATAGAATGTAAACGTATGTCCACCAGATGCTTCGGCAATGATTGGGAATGTCCATGAAATAACTGCTGCCATAAACCAGTGCGTAAAAGTACCCAGAGCTTGTCCTCTAGCTCGCACTTTATTTGGAAATATTTCGCTAAGGAAAACCCAAATTACTGCACCTTGTCCAAATGCGTGCGAAGCAACAAATACTAAAAGACTGATTAAAATAATCCAACTGCCTGTCTCTGTAAATTCTGTTCCATAAGTATAAAAAGCCCAAGCAACACTGCTGAGACTTAGGATATAACCGATCGAACCAACAATCATAAGCTTTTTTCTACCAAAATTGTCAATGACAGATAAAGCCAGCATGGTTAGAATTAAATTAATACCTCCAATTAAAACCGTTTGCAGCATTGCAGATTCTGAACCGGCTCCAGCCATTTTGAATATATGGGGAGCATAATACATTATCGCATTTATTCCAGAAAGTTGATTGAACATTGCAATTGCAATGGCAAGCAAAATAGGTTTTATATATTTTTTACTTAATAGAGGTTCTTGTAAACTATCGTGTTCAAAATCAAGTGATGCTTTTATTGCTTCAATCTCTTCTTCAATATTGTCGGAGTCTGAACCGCATTTTTCTATTACAGATTTTGCTTCACTTATTCTGTCATTGGCTACTAACCATCGAGGACTAAGCGGATTCTTAAATAAAAGGATGAAAAAGATTGCTGCCGGAGCAGCTTCAACACCGAACATCCAGCGCCATTCAACAGCACCAAGATTTAATTCCGTAATAATGTAATTTGAAAAGAATGCAAGGAGTACGCCGAAAACAATATTAAATTGTGTTACTGCAACAAGGCGACCACGATATTTTGCCGGGGATATTTCTGCGATGTACATCGGTGAAACAACAGAAGCTCCGCCAACACCAATACCTCCAATAAAACGGAAGATAAGGAACGAATACCAATCCCAGGCAAAGGCGCTGCCAAGTGCTGAGATAAAATAAAGAACAGCTACAATAAAAAGAGTGTTGCGCCGACCATATTTATCCGCAGGCTTTCCTATCATTATTGCGCCTATTATGGTTCCAATTAATGCGCTGGTAACAGTAAACCCAAGCCAGAAAGAAGAAAGCTCATAAACTTTTTCAAGCCAACTAGTTGTCCCTGAAATGACAGCTGTATCAAAGCCAAAAAGAAGCCCGCCTAACGCAGCAACAACAGTACTATAAATAACATATTTATTGTTTTTCATTTCTATACAATTTTATTATAGATGCTTAGGTTATATTTTATTTAATTGAACAAATATTTTATTAACACCTTTTTTCAAATCTAACCTTAATAAGAGAACCTGGTTTTCAACTGGACCAAAATATTTTGCTCCTGTAATACTTTTAATTTTAAAGCGATTAAAATCATACCAAAGCGTTACAGCATATGGCATTTCTCTATCGGTAGTAATTTCTATTGGAATTTCTGTAAACTCGACTTTCTCCCATGGAGTTTTAATTTTTACTTCAGGCGTATATTCAACTTTGTAATATTTTGGGTCATAAACTTTCCTGTTATGAATATAATCACGGTGCATTATTGGTTTAAACTGATCCTCAATAAAAGCTAACTGACACTCCTTATCATAATAAAGTAATGTTTTAGGCCATGGTCCTGTAGCTCTATTACTGTAAGCGGCATACCAAAATGGAGGTTTGCGAGCCGGAGCATCATCGAATAACATGACCGAAGGTTCTGTTTCTGTGAAGTTATCTTTATACAATTGTACTGCTTGCGGTATTGTTTTATATTCAACCATATTACCAAATGATTTAACATAGGCAAAAAAAGCATTCAGCATTTTTTCAGAATTAACAATCTCTTCAGTTGAATAAGCACTGCAAACATCACTATGTTCCATTTCGTGAGCTTCCTGGTGCTGTGGAAAAAAAACGAATTTGTTACATGAAATATTTCTTATATAATTATCGAACATTGTTTTCCAGTATTCGATATCATCGCCTGTACATAAACCGGTTCTACCGACATCATCAGGATCGCTTGAGTAAATTGTCGGTGCTCCAGAATGAAGAGCTTTGAGCAAATCCCGTGTAGTCCACTCGACTGAAACTAATCCTTTACCGCTGAGTGATGGTAATTTAAAATTATCATCTGAAGCATAAAAATATCCCCACGGAGCACCTTTGTCTGTAATTCTATCAATTCCAACTTGTTCCCAACATGATCCCCAAACACCAGAAAGACCTTCCTCCTTAACACTTTGCAGCATCTCATTACTTCGTGTACCCGAAGCTGCGAGTTCAACTTTTGACCAGGGGAAAAGACTTTTTAGTGAATCTAATGCTTCTTGCGGATTATGATAAGCCGATGGTGTTGCATGTGAATGACCCCAAACAAGCGCAATATCGTCACCAAAATTTTCATGCCATTCATCAAGTTTATTTTTCATTGCTTTTCCAGAACCCGGATCAATTAACCAAGTAACGGGAATATTATATTTATGAGCTACTGTAGCAATTCTCTCCATTCCCTCTTTAGGTACACCTTTTCCCCAATCTGAATCAATTGTAAATGCTAAAGATGCAAATGTAAAAATGAGTTTACCTTTCTCTTTATTTTTCATCAAATCACTTTTAAGATTTGGTAAAAATGCATCTTCCTTATTTACTTCGGTTTTGCTGCATGCAAATAAAGACAGCACCAATCCAACTATTACTATTTGCTTAAACTTCATAGCTTCTTCACCCTTACTTTGTCATGATCCTTATTCAGCATTGATAACCTGTTCATTAAATGCATCAATATGAGTTTGTCCCGCTTCGGCAAAATGTGTAATACCTTCCCTCTCCACAATTTTGTTGAAACGTGCATAAGTCCCATCATACTTTGAGTTGACCGGATCACGTTTACATTTTAAGTACATCAGCGGCAGCCGCGCCATCTCAACTCTTTCCTTCATCTTATTATTCTCAGTTACAATCTCAGCTTTATCAAATATTTTATCTGCTTCCCTAATAAATTTTTCGGAGAATATTTTATCATCGGGTCTTAATCCCAAATGGATATGGGTCTTTGGAGTAATTTGTGAATGGAGCAGATCAAAATATTCCCTGACATACTGCCCGCTTCTACCATAGTAACCGTACATAAAATCATCAATCACTTTATCAACATCAGCATCCGCATTCCACAAAAGTTTTGAAATAAGATATGCTCGAAGCTCTGCAAACTCACCGCCCCTACTTTGGTAAGCAGCTTGCTCCATAATACCTATTGAACTATTATCTCTTAAGGTTTGTATGTTCGGCTGCAAAACTTTGAAATTAGGATACGGCATAATGTAGTGACTAAAATTTACCACATAATCCCAAATGTAAAGATGAGGGGAAATGTCAGACCATTTTTCCAAGTCTGAAAGGAACGATTGATTTTCCGGACCGCTTTTGAAATCATGAGCAAAGCAAGATTCAATGCTGCCTGCACAAACGAATTACAACGTTATCTTTCGGCTTAATATTTTCAGGGGGTTTCCTCGTATATTGATATGCGAGTGTGCCGACATATTTATCGGGAAATTCATCCTTGATTCTATCGGCTACTTGATTAACAAACCATACAATAATTCCGGACTGACCGCCCTTTTGATCAACAATAGCTTGGCATTTATCACACTGACAAGGATTCCTCCAGTCATTCTGTGAAACCGAGTATATCAGATTGCTGGGATGCTCTCTCATGGTCTGTTTCAGTCTTTCGGTAATTATGTCAAGCACATCCGGGTTGGTCAAACATAATTGAGCATTCTCGTAAATTCTTTTACCGTCAATTAAACTGTAGTATTCCGGATGCTCATCGTAAAACTCTGAAGGCGGCATGAATTTGTAAAATGTATGAACTGACCAATATCCTTCGATATCTCCATGCTGTTTACGATAACCCATAGCGCCATTGATCTTATTATGCGCTGCCCAAGTCGGATCGAATGCTTCATAATAGAAATCATTCCTCACTTGTATTGATGGTTCTTCAAAATGATTGATGTAGTTAAAAATATAATTTTCTCTTTTTGGGATAACCGTTACTTCCGGTGTATACCACCTTACCCCGAAAACATTTTCAAGGAAAGAAAATACAGCATACATTGTCCCGCGCTGCTTACCACCGACTAATACTATATTAGATCTTATATTTTTATAAGTAAACGATTCATCCAATGAGTCAGGTGAATTAAATGCGTCACCTAATAATTGTTTAGAATGTTTATTGTAACCAACTATAATTTCTTTATCTGT
>JAADIB010000310.1 GCA_013151565.1 Chlorobiota bacterium | reverse complement strand
AACCGTTAAGTCTGCTCAGAGAATATTCTTCTCTATTTGTTATTTTGTTTTCGCCGAAGGACGAACCGATGTATAGGCTTGTTTTATCGGAGGATTGTGTCGGCAGCAATCCGTCAGTGTTATATATTGCCATATTTGAAACTACCTTTGCCAACTTGAATTTGGAATTTCTAATGTCTATTTCGAAACTCAAATTTGCCAAAGGGTCAATGACTCTATCCGCTTCGTAAACAACAGAAAATATTGATTTTTCAACTTTCCCGCCCATACTGTTTTCATATTCTGCCGGAAATATTCCGTTGATCACAATTGAGTTTGCTGAGTCGCCGAAAGCCAGGATGAGTTTGTTGAATTCCGTTTTGTAAGCGGACTGATTTGCTTTAAGAAAAACTCCTTCTAGTCCGTTTACGGTAACGTCGATTTTCTCCTTTAATATTACGCCTTTTAATTTCAACTGTTCTTCCGTAAATCCTTTTGTCACTTCTGAAAACGGTGCATGTATCTCAGCTACAATAATTGAAGAAGAAATTTCAGATTGCTGAAATCCGTTAAACCCTTTTGCCGACTGCCAATCCGCAGGTGGAATCAAACTGACCTTTGTTCCCTTTACACTTACATGTTCGGGAGTGATTTCATTATCGACTGCTTTACTTGCTGTCGATTGGCAATGCGCCGCTGTGGTCATAACGATAAGTATGATTAGTAATACAATTTTCACTATTAATCTCTGCTGTATTTTTCTATTTTCTCTCTGGACCCGTTCATCTCTCGATTTCATTTCTATAATGCTCTTGTTAATCTCTATCGGTCATATAATGTTTAATTAGTTGTAACGGTATAGCTGAATAAGTCTATACCGTGTCTTATTATCCTACATAAAATCACTTAGTTTTAAGTAAAAAGTAAAATCAAATTAATCTTTGCCTATGCGCCTTAGCCGCCGCCTGCATTTTATTCTGCACTTGCAATTTTTCATAAATGTTAGCAATATGTTTACGAACCGTTGTCGGAGCGATAAAAAGCAACTCGGCTATTTGTTTGTAATTCATTCCGTTGCATAGGTGTTTTAAAACTTCGGATTCTCTAAGAGTTAAAATATTTTCTGCTTCAGCATCCTCCGGCGCAGGAATATCAGCCGTGCGCAGCATCTCCAGTGTTTTATATGCTATGGAAGGCGACATAGACGCGGCGCCTTGCATTGTTAAGATAATGCTCTCATTAAGTTTCTCTTTGCTGATGTCCTTTAATAAATAGCCAGAAGCGCCCGCCTGTATGGATTGTAAAATTTTTTCATCGTCATCAAAAACCGTTAACATAATAATTTTTATCTTCGGGAACATGTGTTTGATCTGGGCTGTCGTTTCAATTCCGTTCATCTCAGGCATTTCAATATCCATCAGCACAACGTCAATTTCCGATTCTTTTTCTAAACGCGTCAGCAAAGCTTTCCCGTTCACTTCGTGAAAGCAAAATTCAATTTGCGAATCAAACGAATTTAATTTTTCAATTATATTTTCCGCCAAACGTTGATTGTCTTCTGCTAACGCTATTTTAATTTTGTTCAATTTCACGGTTGTATATTTAACTAATTATTCAAAGTAAAGAAATACTACAAATGTACTATTTTTTGGAGATCGCAAAAGAGAGTATGGTTCCTTTAGAAGATGACTCAAAACTAAATTTACCGAGGAGAGTTTTACAACGATTCCTCATATTTTTAAATCCATTTCCAAATTTTACGGTTTGCGGGTCAAATCCGTTTCCGTCGTCAACAACATTAATTATTAGCTGAGACTCCGTATTAGAAAAGATTACCGTTGCCCGGTTTGCGTTGGCATGTTTAATTGCATTCTGAAGCGCCTCTTGAATCATCCGGTAAAGATTCAGCATTTCCGTCGATGAAAGCTGAATAGTATTTTTCATATGATTCTCTACCATTATCTCAGGTTTATCGAGTGATTCGTTGAGTTTCTGCCGTAAGTCCTGAACCTTCATAACCAAAAGGGAAGTATCGCCTTTATCAAAATTAAGCGCCCAAATTGTGTTTCTTAAATCATTGATTGTATCCCGACCGAATTCATTTACACCGTTTATTTTTTCCTGCAGTAGTTTGGAATCGTCTATATTTTTTAGGTTATCCATAGCATTAATTATAAAAGTTAAATTGGAACCGATATTATCGTGCAACTCTTGTGAAAGTCTCAGTTTTTCTCGGGTGAATTTTTGCTCCAACTCGTTATGCTTTATCTGATTGTGCAATTGCATTTCGTCTCGTAAGTGTCTCTGCTTCTGCTTGTAGCCTTTATAAAGAACAAAAAATATCACGCTAATGAAAACAAAGGAGACAATCGCAATAATTAACTGCAGCGATTTGTTTTTAAGTTCAAGAGCCTGTTCAGTAAGTTGTCGATCCTTTTTTTCGGTTTCGTACTCGATTTGTAGCTCGGCAATTTTGTTGTTCATTTCAGCGTTGTTCAAACTGTCTTTATAAACTGTGTAAAATTTATAGTTTTCAAGCGCATCGGCATACCGGTCTGTCCTTTCATAAAGTTCTGCTAATTGCTGAT
Organism: Chlorobiota bacterium; assembly: GCA_013151565.1. Lineage (GTDB taxonomy): Bacteria > Bacteroidota > Ignavibacteria > Ignavibacteriales > Melioribacteraceae > SZUA-22. The sequence goes on along the minus strand of JAADIB010000310.1, from coordinate 5,258 downwards.
AAGCATACTGCACCATATATTTATAGTGCAACGGTTTTCCTTTACGTATAGCCTGTTTATAATAGTGAATCGCTTTCTTGTAATTTTTCATAGAGCGATAAATTTCGCCGTAATAAATCAAATTTTCCGCTCTGCCGAACTCACCTTTTTCTTTGTTTCTTATCGCATCTGATTCTGCCATAAAGGCGAGAGCCTTATTATAGTTCCCGCTTTCGGATAACATTTCCGCAAGTTTATTGAGACTGTAAGGTATTCCGACGCTGTCACCAATTTTTCGTTTAATTTTAAGGGCGCGCGAAAAGAAATAATAAGCGCTATCGTTTTTCCCTTCCATTTTTTTAAGAACGCCGTAGTTGTCATAAAGCGTTGTTAGATTTGTATCAAGATCATGTTTTTCGGCAATTCCGATCCCCATTCTCATATACATGTTTGCGGTTTCAATATCTCGCCGTTTTGCGCCGTATCCGTATCCGCCGTAGACCATACTTAGTTCGTTAAATTTATTTAATTTTTCAAAGATTCGGGCGGCACGAAGGATTGCATTTGTCGCTTCGGTATGTTCTCCGCTCATTCCTTTGGCTAACGCTAATTTATCAAGCGCCACGGCTTCGCCGTATTTATAGTTTACCTCTTGTGCAAGGGCAACATTTTTTTCAAAGGTTGTAACGCTCTCTTTCAAATGCGATACAATATATTCGTATGGAATTTGATTGACTGAATCAATTTTTGCAGTAGTTTGAGATAAAATAATGTAAGAGACAAAAAGAAAGTTTAATAAAAAAATGTATGTAAATTGTTTCATAAATAATTACTAATTTGATTCGGAAACACAAAAGACGCAGATGGAAAATTATATGGCTTCAGTTATTTTAAATAAAGTTAGTCATTTTAGGATGAACTTACAAACTTATTGAAGGGATGAACAGTCCTAAAATTACAAGAATATCAATGAACTATACAGCTATCCTGTTCAAAAATGTACGAATTTTCATTCACACGATTTTTAGTTCTACGCAAACGGTTGGAGAAGAAATGGAAATGGATTAAAAAATCTTGTTAAGTATAATAAGAATCCGTAGGCAATTTCCATCAAGAGATTATGAAATTAGAACTAATACAAAACTTAATAACGGTTATCCAACTCGTTTATTCTTTTTAGTTATATTTTGTTAGATTTATAGTATAAAATATATTTTTATCGTTATATATGAAAAAGATACTCATATCCTTGTTTCTACTTTACGGCAGTTTTTTATATGGACAAAAATTAAAAGTTCATGTATTAAATGAAAATGATCAAATCTACTTAGACGGTATTTTGAACGAGCAAGTTTGGAAAGATGCGGATTCGATTGGTAATTTAACAATGGTTGAACCGGTTGAAGGTGCCGCTCCTACCCAAAAAACTACTATCAGAATTCTTGCAGATGAATCGAATATTTATTTAGGCATAAGATGTTACGACTCCCAGCCGAGTAAAATAATATCTTATTCCAAATCACGAGATTCTTATATGTACAGTGAAGATAGAATAAAGTTTGTCTTTGATACTTACCTCGATCAAAGATCCGGCTATATTTTTGCAGTTAATCCTGAAGGAACGCGCTACGATGCACTGGTATCTGACTTGGGAGAAGATGAAAATTCGAATTGGGACGGTCTTTGGGAAGCTCGAACAATTATTGATAACCAAGGTTGGTCGGTGGAGATCAGAATTCCCATTCAAACAATTTCCTACACTTCCGGATTAAAAGAGTGGGGCTTCAACATTGAAAGAAGAATCCAAAGAAATCTTGAAATTGATAGATGGACCGGTATTAAACGGGACTACAAGATCAGTCAAGTAATGCGTGCTGGCAGAATCAGCAACTTACCCGATTTTGATATTGGCATCGGGCTTACTTCAAAAGTCTCTTTAATAGCCGATACTCACAAATCGTTAGCAGAAAAAGCTAAGGCAAAGCTGGATTATAGCCTCGACTTTACACAGAGGATAACGTCGGATGTGTCTGCGCAACTTACAGTCAATACAGATTTTGCCGAGACGGAAGTTGATTCCAGGCGAACTAACCTCACACGCTTTCCATTATTCTATCCGGAAAAAAGAGGCTTCTTCCTTGAAGGGTCTGATATATTTGAATTTGGAGTTGGATTGGGCACAGATGTTATTCCTTTTTACAGCAGAAAGATCGGGTTATATAATGGACGGAAAGTCCCGATCATTGTCGGAGGTAAACTCAATGGTAAAGTAAATAATACAAATTTCGGCGCTTTAGTAACAAGAACGAATTCTGTTGATACTCTTGTACCTGCTGCTACGTTGGGCGCTTTTAGAGTTAAGCAGAATTTTTCCGAAGAGTATTCTTTTGGTATGATCGGAACGTACGGTGACCCGGTGACAAATAATAAAAACTGGCTGATTGGCAGTGATTTTACATACCAAACAACAAGATTCTTGGGCGATAAAAACCTTATTGCAGGCGCTTGGGGATTATATAACAACAACAAGGAGTTAGTCGGTGATAATACGGCTTTAGGGTTTAAGCTGGATTATCCTAATGATCTTTGGGATATAAGTTTAAAGATGAAAAGAATTGGAGACGCATTTTTACCGTCACTTGGATTTGTCCCGCGACCGGGAATAATCTATTATAGCTTGGGCGCTGACTTTATGCCGCGTCCGGAATGGAAATTGATTAGACAATTTTTCTTTGAATCATTTTTCAGATTAATAACAGACCTTAATAATAACTGGGAGAGCTATATAATTTTTACTGCTCCGGTTCATTTTTTATTGGAAAGCGGTGATAGATTTGAGTTTAATATTATGCCGCGCGGCGAAAACCTTACCGAGGATTTTGAAATTGAAGATGGCGTAATTATTAAAAGCGGTCCGTATCATTGGCAGCGGTTTAGGTTGGAAAATTGGAAACGGCATCTAAAAGGGCAATTAATGGGCAGGCAACATGGTGGTTTGGTACTTTCTATAGAGGCAAATTGGATCAGATTGAATTACAGCTTAATGTTAGACCTGTTAATAGTCTTAACCTTTCTTTAAACTATGAAAAGAATATTGTGCATCTTCCCGAGGGATACTTTACTCAAGATCTTTTCGGAGGAAGAATACAATTCAGTTTTACATCTGACTTTGAGTTCAGCTCGTTCATTCAATATGATAATGAGTCCGGTTCAATTGGGACCAACACTAGATTGAGATGGACATTTGCCCTGCTTGGCGATTTGTTCATTGTCTATAATCATAACATCGATAAACTAGAAAGAAACATCTGGCAGTATAATTCCAACCAGTTCATTATAAAAGTTACTTATGGTTTTTGGAATTAATACAGCGGATCAAGCTTTTACCAGTCTAAACATATTCTAATAAAATTATTCATCGGGGAAAGGGATATAAACCTTTTGTTTAGTAATGTACGGAGAGAAAGCAGCAGAATAAAATTGATCATATTGCAAGTCGTAATAGCCAAGCGCCAGCCATGCATATCCGGTTTCTTTTAGAGGCATCTCTTCTTCGAATGAATATACAGAATCTGCTTGGAGATTCTGCGAATCATAATTGTAAATAACAATGTCAGTGCTGTAATCGGGGTAAGTAATAAGCGCAGCAAACGGATAATTATAGCTGAGATCAAACACATATGCATCGAACTTGATTTTGTAAATCGAATAATTGTTGGACTGTCTGTCAATCATAGATCCAGGCAAATCATCTGAGTCAATCCACTGACTTCGTGAGTAATCGAACTCGATCTTTTTTATGCAGATCGGAAAATCTTCATCGGTAAACTCTCTTCCTTTTAAGTATTTAATTACCGGATAATAATTTTCCCTTTGCTCTTCAATTACAATTTCTTCTTCCCCTTTGTTCTGCTTTTGAAAACTTAATACATCACCATAATAATCTATTGCAGAGCCGCTGCCGCAGATCAAAACTTGCTCTGGCTCATTGGCAATTATTCTTGGAAAATGTTGTGACCTTGCTGGAAGAGGGGTCTCAATTTCCGGTCTTTGCGGAGGATTAGAAAATTTTGTTTTCCGTTTGGATTCTGTTCGGATTATTTCACTTTCTCCTTTTGGTTTTGGTAGTTCGATTTTAGCAGGGAGTGTTGACTGCTGCTTAACAAATTTCACTTCCTTGGCATTGATTACTTTTACTGGTCTCGATTGACTGAATTGATGGTTGTTGAGTACCATCAATATAAGGAGAGTGATATAAATAGTTAGCCGTTTCATTTTCGTCAGTTGTATTGTTTTTGTTCAAAGATAAATTCGTGTACTGTATTATATATCGGGAGAACTAATTTTATTAATTTAGCTTCAAACTGAATCGGCAAATAAAATATCCCTCCGAAATATTCACCCGGGGCTAAGGTTGTTTTTCTGAGAACATTATTTTGCCAATGTTTCTTTAAGTTCCGAAGATCCTCGGTTTTTATGTCATGTTCCAAGGCTTCGTCTTGTGCGTTGTTGCCCCAGTAAGCTATATCGTCAATCACCTTACCTGGCGGGGCTTCGCTTGCAATATCAACCACAGCATTAAATAACCCGAAAATAATATTCATCCCGATCGCCGCTTCTTTAGATGCTTCCGTGCTGCTAATATCTTCATCAATTGATTTTATTTTTATTTCAGGATCAACGACAGAAATTCTCTTCGCAAATCCACATGAAGCTGATTCAAGGATTTCTGCATAAAACATGGCAGGGTCAATGGTGTATGTGACATTGCTGTTATTGGTTATCTCGGTATAGAATGTGAAAGTATTTCCTTCTTGATATTCAAAATTCAGAAGTATTAATGCTACCGAATCTTCTTGCGATACAACTTCTCGTCCTTGCATGTAAGTGTATTCTGCATCTGCAGCAGGGGTTAGATCGAAAACAGTTGGCGCCGAACATCCAAAGGCTATTAAGCTGATAAATAAAGGATAAATAATAAATCTTGAAATCATATTTTCCCCCAGGTTATATTCTAACAAGTCCAATAACATGCCAGAATTATATACTACAAACAGAGTATAATGGGACTTGATAAATAAAAGTTGTATAGTAAAGTGTTCATCTGTTGTGTAAGGAAAAGAACAGCGGAAGATTTTTTAACCGCAGAGTTCACAAAGAAGGCACAAAGTTCAAAGAGGGAAAAATAGTACCCACGACAGGATTCGAACCTGTGACCTACGGTTTAGGAAACCGTTGCTCTATCCTGCTGAGCTACGTGGGCAAATGATTTATTATTG
>JAADIB010000309.1 GCA_013151565.1 Chlorobiota bacterium | reverse complement strand
GGCAAGCCGGGTATTCATCATGTTATGGCGAGAACGCTTAAGGATTTGGTGTGCCGTTATAAAACGATAAAAGGATATAGGGTTAATAGAAAAGCCGGCTGGGATACACACGGTCTGCCGGTTGAAATAGAAGTTGAAAAGCATCTGGGTATAAAGAGTAAAAGTGAAATTCCGGAATTTGGTGTTGCAAAGTATAATGCCGAATGCAGAAGCTCTGTGTTTAAATACAAAGACCTTTGGGAAAAGATGACGACCCGTATGGGTTATTGGATCAATCTTGACGAAGCATATATCACTTGTGATAATGATTATATCGAATCTGTTTGGTGGGCTTTATCCGAACTATTCAAAAAAGGTTTGATCTATAAAGATTATAAGATAGTTCCGCAGTGTCCAAGATCGGAGACCGTTCTTTCATCACACGAACTGGCTTTGGGATATAAGGAAACAAAAGACCCTTCGGTTTTCGTAATGATGAAGTTGGAAGATTCCGAACTCACAAAAGATGGAGATACCTATTTCTTAGTTTGGACAACAACACCTTGGACCTTGATATCAAACGTTGCTTTAGCTGTCGGTTCGGAGATCGAGTACGTAAAAGTAAAGACAGATGAGAAATATTTAATACTTGCGAAAGAAAGATTATCAGTACTTAAAAATGATTATGAAATTATAGAAAGTTATAAAGGAAGTGATCTTGCCGGACAGAGCTATCAGCAGTTGTTCGATTATTGCAAAGTTGATAAAAAAGGATTCTATGTTGTTGAAGCTGATTTCGTCAGTACTGCAGACGGTTCCGGTATTGTTCATATCGCCCCGGCGTTCGGCGCAGATGACTACGAAATTTCCAAAGAATATGATCTTCCTTTCCTGCAGCCGGTAACGCGGGGCGGTAGATTTACTGAAGAAGTAACCGACCTTGTAGGACAATTCGTCAAGGATGCCGATATCGAGATCATTATGATGTTAAAGGCGAAAGGACAGCTTTACAAAAAAGAAACTATTGTTCACTCCTATCCTTTCAGCTGGCGGTTTGACAATGTTCCGGTCATCTACTATGCACGTGAATCGTGGTTTATCAGAACTACTTCAGTTGCAGATAGAATGGTTGCACTGAATAAAGAGATCAACTGGCAGCCGCCTGAAGTTGGAAGCGGCAGATTCGGAAATTGGCTGGAAGAGAATAAGGATTGGGCTTTATCTCGTGACAGATTTTGGGCTACTCCGCTTCCAATATGGGTAAGCGACGACGATGATACGTTTGTTGTGGGTAGTATTGAGGAATTGAAAAACGGTTACGTTGAACGTGATGGTAAAAAAGTTTCTGTTTCAGAATTGAAGGATGAAGAGATCGATCTTCACAAACCGTTTGTTGATGATGTTAAATTCGAAAAAGATGGTAAAGTTTTCACAAGAACACCTGAATTAATTGATGTTTGGTTCGATTCCGGTTCTATGCCGTTTGCTCAGTATCATTATCCGTTTGAGAACAAGGAACTGTTCGAGAAAAATTATCCGGCAGATTTTATCTGTGAGGGAATTGATCAAACACGCGGCTGGTTCTATACAATGCACGCAATAGGTACAATGCTTTTTGATAGCGTTACTTACAAAAATCTTATTGTGAATGAATTGATCCTTGATAAGAACGGCATGAAAATGTCGAAGACAAAAGGAAACACTGTAGATCCGTTTGCTTTGTTCGAAAAATACGGGGCAGATGTTACAAGGTGGTATCTTGTTACAACTTCACCGCCTTGGAAATCGACTCTGTTTGATGAAGAAGGTATTGCAGAGGTTCAGCGCAAATTCTTTGGTACATTAACGAACACATACTCGTTCTTTGCACTTTACGCGAACATTGATAAAGTTGATTTCTCAGAAGAAAAGATTCAGTATGAAAACAGACCTGAAATTGACAAATGGATAATTTCGAAATTAAATTCTCTGGTAAAAGATTACGAATTGTTGATGGATGCTTACGATGTTACAAAAGCTGCAAGGGAAATACAGCAGTTCACTGTTGATGAACTTTCGAACTGGTATGTACGCCGTTCCAGAAGAAGATTCTGGAAATCGGAGATAAATGAAAATAAACTCTCTGCTTATCAAACCCTCTATGAATGTTTGATAACTGTTGCAAAATTGATTGCGCCGTTTACTCCGTTCATGGCAGAAGAATTGTATCAGAATTTGAATGCTTTTACCAAAGCGGAAGAGAGCGAGTCAGTTCATTTGACTCATTATCCTCAAGCCGGTTATATCGATAAAGAACTTGAAGAAAAAATGTCGATTGCACAAAATGTGGTTTATCTAACCCGTGCGATGAGAGCAAAATCCAATCTTAAAGTTCGTCAGCCTCTCAGCAGAATAATGGTTGCAATTGATAAAGATAAGCGTGAAGCGGTTCAATATATGAAAGATGTTATCCTTGAAGAAGTAAATATCAAGGAATTGGTAATACTGGAAGATGATTCCTCAATTGTGAATAAAACAGCAAAGGCTAATTTCAAAGTCCTAGGACCTAAATATGGCAAGCTGATGAAGACCTTAGCGGCGGAGATTTCCAAGTTTAATAAGGAGCAAATAGAAAAACTTGAAAAAGAGAACCGAATTCAGTTGGAAATTGACGGAGAAGAAATTATATTAACAAAAGATGATGTTGAGATAATTAATTCGGAAATTGAAGGCTGGGTTGTTGAATCTGAGGAAGGTATTACCGTTGCAATTGATTCCGAATTAACCGAGGATCTGATTGCAGAAGGTTATGCTCGTGAAGTGGTTAACAGAATCCAGAATATACGTAAAGATTCCGGATTTGACGTTATGGATAAAATAAAAGTAACATATAAAACAGACGAAAAATTAAGTTCTTACATTGATAAATTTTCTGATTATATTATGAATGAGACTTTGGCTGATTTAATTGAGAAAGGTGAACCGGAAAATGGATTTGTTCATGATTTTGAATTAGGTGATTTTACTTGTTCAATTTCAGTTCAAAAATCGGCGTAAATAAGTTTGACTAGGAGGAATAATGGCTAAGAAAACCGTTAAAAAAACAAATAGTAATAGATCTAAGGCTGCACCGGCAAAAACTACGAAGAAAGCCGCTGCAAGTAAAACAACAAAAACTACTGCTAAAAGTAGAGCTAAGTCTACTGTAAAAAAAACGACCAAAACCGCTGTAAAGAAAACCGCGGCAAAGACTACGGCAAAGAAAACCACTGCAGCTAAAAAACCTGTAAAGGAAGCTGCTGTGCCAAAGAAAACAGCGGTTAAAAAGACTTCTAAACCGAAGAAGAAAATTAAAGGTTACAGCAAAACTGACTTGAAAGTTTTTAAGAAGATAATCTTAGATAAGCGTGCTGAAATTATTGAGCAGTTGGAGGCATTAAAAGAGCAGATGATGGATTCGAGTACCGGGCAGTATGTTAATGAAAACTCTCCTTATTCCCTTCACATGGCGGAGCAGGGTACCGATGCGCAGGAAAGAGAGAAATTATACTTGTGGGCTCAGCGGGAGAATAAATTTTTAGCTTATCTGGAAGATGCATTGCAGAGGATTGAACTTGGTACTTATGGTATCTGTATTGAGTGTGTTGATGAGCCGAAAAATTTGTGTCCTACTTGTCCGCTTATTCCTAAAGAAAGACTGATGGCTGTACCGCATACTCAACATTGTGTTGAAGTTAAAAATGCACAATCGAAATAATTAATAGGCGGTAATTTTTGAAAGTATTATATATCAGTCTTGCGGTATTCATTACTGACCAGCTATCTAAACTGGCTGTTAAAGGTTTTTCTATCCCGTTTTTGAATTTCAATTGGGAAGGAATGCACTATGGACAAAGTATTGATGTTTTGGGTAAATTTTTCAGAATAACTTATGTGGAAAATCCTGGGATGGCATTCGGATTTGAAGTTGGTGTTATTCAAAAACTTTTCCTTTCACTTTTTACACTCGTAGCTGCCGTTGCAATTTTTTACTATCTCTACAGATCTAAAGATGACGGCTTAGCATTGCGAGTTGGACTTGCTTTAATTCTTGGCGGGGCGCTTGGTAATTTAATTGACCGCACATTCTATGGAGTTATTTTTGATTATGCTCCTTTGTTTTATGGCAAAGTAGTAGATTTTCTCCAATTTGAGTTTTGGGACTTTACCCTTTTTGGTCATACTTATGAAACTTGGCCTATATTCAATATTGCCGATTCGGCAGTATCTGTAGGGGTCGGGGTGATTCTTGTTTTTCATAGGGAGAAGAAACATGAATTGGCTGATTCTGATGAAATAACTTCTGATGATAAAACTAACCATTCTCCACAACCTGATATTTTAGAGAATGACGAAAATAGTAACAAAGAAAAAATATCTGTTTGACATACCGGAAGGGAAGAAGAAAGAGCGCATTGATGTTTTTCTTACCAATTCCCTCGAAAATGCTACTCGTTCCAGAATCCAAAAACTGATAAAGGCTGAATTTGTTACTGTAAATGGAAATGCTGTAAAGCCCAATTACGTTATTTCGCCAGGTGATAAAATTAATGTCACGATTCCAGTTTCTCCCCGCCCCGATAAAATTGAAGCAGAAAACATTCCTATAGAAATTGTGTACGAAGATGATTATCTGATGGTTGTAAATAAACCAGCAGGCATTGTTGTACATCCTGCGTTTGGAAATTTTACAGGTACGCTAGTTCACGCACTTTTATACCATACCGAAAATTTAAGCGACTATAATTCACCTGACCGCCCTGGAATTGTTCATAGATTAGATAAAAATACAAGCGGACTTCTTCTCGTGGCAAAAGATCCTTGGGTTCATGCTCAACTGGCTAAACAATTTTCGAATAGGACAATCACAAGAGAATATTGGGCGGTCTGCTGGGGAATATTCAATGAGAGTGAGGGACATATAATCGGTAATATTGCCCGGAGTAAAAAAGATAGAAAAGTATTTACTGTAAGTGAAAATGAAGGAAAACATGCTGAAACATTATTTTGGGAATTAGAACAGTTTGAGTTTACTTCCCTAATGAAGTTAAAATTAAAAACAGGCAGAACCCACCAAATACGAGTCCACATGGCTCATATCAATCACCCGATTTTCGGAGATCCGACGTACGGAGGAAGAAAAATTGTGTATGGAAATAACCTTGCGAAAATAAAATCCAGGGTCGATAATCTTCTCTCCATTATTGATAGACAAGCATTACATGCAAAAACAATCGGATTTATTCATCCTAAAACTAACGAAGAACTGACTTTTAATTCAGAGCTGCCAGAAGATATGAAAGAATTGATTTATAAGTTACGAGTATAAACGGCAAATTTTTGGTTGTACCTATTTGGTTGTTTTAACTTTTTTTGGTTTTGCTAAACCAATTTTAAAATCTGTGCAAATCTGTATGATCATCTGCAGCAGGTTATGAATAAATGTTGTTTGATCAAGAATTGATCTTACAATTCAGTATCACTATTGAATCAGTAGTGTCTGATAGAAAAAAACATAAGGGTCAAACACAAGTTTGACCCGTAAAATATTAATATTGTTTACCGAAAAACAAAACAGAATT
>JAADIB010000149.1 GCA_013151565.1 Chlorobiota bacterium | reverse complement strand
AATGGCCTTTTGGAGAAAAACTAGAAGATAATACAGAGAGTGGAATCAATTTATACGGACAAGATTACTATTGGTTAAAAGAAAAATTAAAAGAGGTACATTATCCCAGATATTTTATAAATGGATCATTTGAATCTGGAGAATCTGTCTTCGAGATTAGTTTAATAAATGGAAATAATTTTTAGACTGATATTAGAATATCTGAAAAGCAGCATAGCGTTACAAAGGATTCATCTCAAAGCTCCGCTAAAAAGCATCGGGGAAAGATAATATAGTGTTTTCCGTACGGGGCAAGGATTTACAGAATTTATAATAAGAAAAAAGAGATGATCGACAAGATACGTCCCTAAAAAGAGTAGAAATTTAGAGCCATATTTTCTTCTATAAATTGTTTTAAGAAACCGTTGAAACGGTTATTTAGCTGGCTAAGTTATTATTAACCCCCGACTTAAGTCGGGGGTTAATCAAAAAAAACATTATTTTAACCAGTTCACTGGTTTATAACACTTCCAATAACAAGAAAAATATTTTTACAAAATTATATAATTTATTGCTTTTTATTTTAACTCTAAATCGCTGCAAAAGCGAGACGTCAAACCAAAGATGCTGTCTTTGGCGTTGTTAAATTGTATTCAAAATTAGTATTTGGATTATTAAATGTCAAACTATAATATCTTAACATAGCACGTATCTATTTAGCAAAAACGTTTGCGATTTATGTTATAAAACGATATTCTTTGCAAACAAATACTCACTGCAAATTCTGAAACTGTCTTCCGTAACGAATTGAACCAGTAACTTTTCAGTTACAATTTAAAAAAGAAAAACCCCAGCAAAAACTGAGGTTTTCTTTTTTTTTGTAGCGGGGGCAGTCCGCCGTGGCGGATTGAACCTACAACCTTTAATAATCTACAACATTCTTTTTCAGAAATTCTCTACCAACACCGGATTTTAACCATTTTTCTTTTATTAAAGCATCTGTCTTATTATCAAATTCTTCAAAATAGATGAGTCGCCAATTTGTACCTCGTTTTGTCCAGAATGATAATGCTCTGTTGTTGTGTTGTTTTAAACGGTTTTCTAAATTTTCGGTCATACCGGTATAGTGTAATCCCTCTTTACTTTTTATTACATAAGTATAGTATTTTTTAGTAATTGGATTCATGAGTTTAAAAATAAAAAAACTCAAGCAAAATGTACTTAATAAAAGATATTTAATACTTGCTCGCTAAATGGGTAATGGGGGTATTCGGCTGCTCAGGAGAACTGAATCACTACCAATTTAGAAATAAAAAACCCAGACACAAAGCCTGGGTTTTTTATTTCTAAATAGCGGGGGCAGTCCGCCGCTCCGCCGCGGCGGAGGATTGAACCTACAACCAATTTAAAAAAGAAAAACCCCAGCAAAAACTGAGGTTTTCTTTTTTTTTGTAGCGGGGACAGGACTTGAACCTGTAACCTTCGGGTTATGAGCCCGACGAGCTACCAATTGCTCCACCCCGCGATGTAATACCATTCAAATTTAATCTTGTAACAACCTTCGGGTTATAAGCCCGACGAGCAACTCCCGATCAAATCGGGACTCCACCCCGCGATGAAAAATTTGAACCTGAAATATATACTTTGGCACGATAAATGTCAAATATTTGTAGCAAAATAACTATTTTACGTATATTTTGTTGAGAGAATATCAATTTTTATTAAAATGGAAATATTTACCAGTAAAAGTAGGTGAATTATGCTTATTTCGTTGTTAGTTAAGGATTATGCGTTAATTGAAAATATAGGTGTAGAATTCCAAAAGGGACTAAATATCATAACCGGTGAAACAGGTGCCGGTAAGTCAATTTTAATTGATGCAATGGGTTTATTGCTCGGTGAGCGTGCATCCACACAAGTTGTTAGAAAAGGAGCAAATAAATCTGTTGTAGAAGGTGTTTTCAGTGTTGCTAATAATCCAAAAGTGGAAAAACTTCTTTCTGAAAATGATATTGATCATTATGATGAATTAATTGTCCGACGGGAAGTTTCCTTAAAAGGTTCAAACAGATGCTTCTTGAATGACACCCCAACTTCACTTGCATTGTTGAAAGATATTGGAAACTTGTTAATTGATCTTCACGGACAGCATGAGCATCAGTCACTATTAAGAAGCTCAACTCATATTGATTATCTTGATGAATTTGCCGAGATCGATCCTCTTTTATATGAATATAAAGAATACCATCAGCAGTTATCAGAAATAGCTAAAGAACTTTATCTTTTGAAGAATAAAGAGCGAGCGCTTAAAGATGAACGTGATGCTTATGAATTTCAGATGAAAGAAATTGATGCGGTTTCGCCGCAGCTCGGGGAAGAGGAAACGATCAAGGAAGAACTGAATCTTCTGGAACATTCGGAAAAACTTCTTCATCTTACAAATAAAATATATACCTTGGCTTATGAGGATGAATATTCAACTCACGATAACTTGGTTAGTATACAGAAAAGTTTAGAGGAACTTTCTGAGATAGATAAAGCTTTCGGAGAGAAAGCAAGCGAAGCTGATTCGGCAATTGCAATTATAAATGATATATCCGACTTTGTGCGCAGCTACAAGGAAAGAGTGGATAATGATCCTGATAAACTTGATTCTTTACGTGAAAGACTGGGTGCGTTGAGCCTGCTGAAGAAAAGATACGGCGGCACATTGGATAAAGTAATTGAGCATAGAGAAAACATCGGTAAAGAATTTGAAATTGCTAATAATTATAATGAAAAAATAGAAAAGCTGGGAAAAGAATTAGCAAATGTACGAAACAAAAGCGGAGAAATTGCTAAAAAAATATCTGAAGAACGAAAAGTTGTGGCAAACAAGATACGGTTGGAAGTAGTAGAGGAATTAAAAGAACTTGGAATTCCAGATTCCGATTTCCAAGTCAATATCAGAAATGTAAAAGCAAATGACAGCGCAGCGAATTTCATCTTAGTTGACGGTGAGAAATATAAATTCAATGCAAAGGGTTTTGATGAAATAGAGTTTTTAATTTCTACTAATCCTGGTGAAGATATGAAACCGTTATCCAAAGTGGCTTCGGGTGGAGAAGTTTCAAGAATAATGTTAGCGCTAAAAACAATTCTTGCAAAAAATGATAAACTTCCATTATTAATATTTGATGAGATCGATACCGGTGTAAGCGGACGAATTGCTCAAAAGGTTGGAAATGGATTGAAGGCATTATCAAGGTATCATCAAATAATTGCAATAACTCATCTACCGCAGATAGCCGGTCTATCTGATCAGCATTTTGCGGTTGAAAAGAAATCAATAGGTACTCGGGTTGTAAGTTCTATTCGTCCGCTTGAAGATGAAGAAAAGGTAAATGAGGTAGCTAAGTTAATAAGCGGGGAAGATGTTACCGAAGCCAGTATAGAGAGTGCAAAAGAATTAATGGGAATTGATGCCTAAAAACGCGGAATTACTAAAAATACTTCACAGTGATTTATCTCACAGTTAATATTTAAATGATTCTTTTTATTGACATTTGTTAAAGTATTTCGGAGTTTATGGGTATATATTCAATAAGGGAGGTATAGCATGAATAAACTTTTAATGTTTGTTCTTTTTCTAGTTTTTACGGGTATTTCGTCTGCACAAATAGGGGATAAATTGACACAACTTCCGCCTTCGGAGGTTCAAAAATATGCAACACCTTTAGCTACATGGTCAGGAACATATTTTAACTCCGGCGGATATTACACAGCCAAAGTATCCAAAACATTTGGATTTAAACTAAGTTTAGTTGGCATGATGATTTTTATACCGGATGATCAAATGACTTTTGACGTTCATCCATATGACGGTTATACCGGAAGTGAAAAATCAGCTACCTTTTTTGGTGATAAAGGTTCATCCATAATGGGTAATGGAGGATTTATAATTTACCCTCCCGGTCTTAACATGAGTACAGTTTATGCCGGTATACCGCAAATTGCATTAAGTTTTTTCGGGGTTGAAGGAATGCTCAGGTATTTCCCAAAATTAAAGATCAACGACGTGGAAGTCGATCTTTTAGGTTGGGGATTAAAATATAACTTCAGTCAATTGATACCAGGTTTGCCACTGGATATTGCTGTTCAAATTTTATCTAATAATTTTGAGCTTAACCATCCAAATGCTGATATCAAAACATCAAACTTTGCGGTTAATGTTCACGCTAGTAAGGAATTTGGGAATCTCATAGTTTATGGAGGTCTCCAATATGAAACCACTACAATGGATATGGACTATACATTTGATGGATTAGGATTCCCTGGTATAACACCTGACGATAGAGTTAGTATTTCAATGGATGGCGATAACAACATGAGATTAACATTTGGTGCAGCAGTAAAAATTGCAGTATTAGTACTAAATGTCGATTACAACATTGGAAGTCAGAACGCCCTTGTTGGGGGCATAAACTTTGAATTTTAAAAAAGGAGAAATAAAGATGAAAAAAACAACAAAAATAATTATAATTGTGGCATTATTTTCTTCATTAGCTATATTTAGTGGTTGTGATAAACTTGGAAATATACCTCTGAACGTTCCAATTGAAATTAAATTTACGCTAAGTGGTTCAGAAACTTCTGCGCAAGAAACTGTAACCTTTTGCTTAAATCAGTACCAGGAATGGAATGATAATAAAGATAAAATTCAATCGGTTAAATTTCTTTCCGCTGCTTATTGGACTCTTGATTATTCCCCATCTGCTCTGAAAGGAACAATTAATGCCGCTTTGAAAGACAAAAATGGTCTTACACTTTTATCGATCAATTTACCAAATGTTTCACCTGGTGATTATATAACAGATGGTTACAAAATTGAATTAACTAAGGATGAATTGGATGCTTTTAATGCATACCTTGATAATCTACAGGAAGATCCTAGTTGTTCTATTCCTACATTTACTGCAGAAATAAGTGTGACTAATGTAACGGGTGGAACTCCTTATACAATTCATGGCAAAGTTGAACTGATTTTAGAAGCAGAAGTTTCTACTAACTGATTATTTTATTAAAAGTGAGGGATTGAAAAATCCCTCACTAATACTTTCCAATTATTTCCAAGTTTTAATTGTTAATTTATTAGCTTAAACTTTTATATTTAATAATTTAAACATATAAATTGGAAGACATATCATTATACATCCATGTGCCATTCTGTGATCATAAATGTATCTATTGTGATTTCTATTCTATTATTACAAAAGATAATATTGATAATTATATCTCTTCGCTCAAACGGGAAATTGAGAACTATTCAAAGCAACTGAATGGAAAAAATATAATTTCAATTTTCTTCGGCGGAGGAACACCGTCGCTGCTTACACCAAACCACATAAATGAAATTTTATTGTTCATCAAATCAAATTTCAATTTAGACACTAAAGCTGAGATCACACTTGAAACAAATCCGGGCACGGTTGATAATAGAAAGTTAAGTGAATTCAGAGATATCGGCATAAATAGAATAAGTATTGGCGTACAGTCTTTTAATGATAACGATCTAAAGTTTTTAACGAGGATCCATAATAAACAAACTGCTGTTGATACTATAAAAAGTGCTGATAAAGCTGGATTTGAAAATATAAATATCGATCTGATATTCAGCATTCCAAAGCAGAATAAAGATATTTGGGAAGAAAATTTAGAATTAGCGGCTGCTCTACCGGTCAAACATATATCGGCTTACAGTTTAATTTTGGAAAAAGGCACTATTCTCAATAAGATGGTTCTGGATGGAAAGATCAAATTGAAGGATGAGGATTATGATGCCTCTCAATATGAACATACGATCGATTTTCTTACAAGTCATGGTTTTGAACAATATGAAGTCTCAAATTTCTGTAAACCTGGATTTGAGTGTGTCCATAATTTGTCATACTGGGAACACAAAAATTATATTGGATTTGGTCCATCGGCTCATTCTTTTGTTGATAATAAACGATGGTGGAATTTCTCCTCACTGAAAATGTATATGAGTTCAGTTGAATTAAAAGATAGTGCAGTGCGGGGATCCGAAGAATTAACTAAAAAAGAACTTGAGCAGGAATTTATAATGCTTGCCTTAAGAAGCAGAGGATTGAACCTTAATATTCTGAAAAAAATGTACGGAAATGAATGGATATCCGTTAATAATAACTATATAAACAAATTAGTTGAAGATGGTTTTATAATTTGGAGTGATAATTTTATTAAATTTACGAAGGCGGGATATTTATTGTGTGATGAAATCCTTCTGAAGTTCCAATAAAAATTATAATATAAGAAATGAAAAAAATTAAACTTCATTGGCAGATCTTAATTGCTTTGGTAATTGCAATATTCTACGGAGTAGTTTTTACGGAGTATGTGGGTTATGTAAGCTGGATGGGCGACCTGTTTTTGCGGGCATTAAAAATGATCATAGTTCCGCTTATTTTTACTTCGATCGTAACCGGTGTTGCAAATATTGGAAATGCTGAAAATCTCGGAAGGTTAGGATTAAAAACTTTCAGTTATTATTTGCTTACGACAACATTTGCAATATTAACAGGATTGATCTTTGTTAATATTCTTCAGCCGGGTGTAGGCGCTGATCTTGGATTTTCTCAGCATATTGAAGGTCTTGCAACAGCAAAAGAATCATTCGGGCAAACTCTTTTGAATATTATACCAACTAATATTTTCGGCGCTTTTGCAGGCGGTAAGATTTTAGGAGTGATATTTTTCTCAATTCTTTTTGGATATTTTTTAACGCAGATCAGTGAAAAACCTCGAACGCAGCTTCTTGGATTTTTTAACGGTTTATTTGATGTGGTAATGAAGATCACAATGTTCATAATTAAGTTCACTCCGCTTGGAATTTTGGGTATTGTAGCAAAAGTAGTTGCCGAGCAGGCAAGTGATACTCAGGCGCTTCTTGCTGTCGGGGGAAGGTTGGGATTGTATATGATCACGGTGATTATTTCATTAGGCGTTCATGCTATGATAACACTTCCGCTAATTGTAAAGTTTATCGGTAAAGCGAATCCGATCAAACATCTGAAAGCAATGCGTACACCTTTACTTACTGCGTTTTCCACTTCGTCGTCAAGTGCAACTCTACCGCTGACTATGGAGGCAGTTGAGCATAATGCCGGTGTATCCAATAAGGTTACCAGTTTTGTGCTGCCTCTTGGAGCTACGGTAAATATGGATGGAACCGCCTTGTATGAATGTGTGGCTGCAATGTTCATTGCACAAGCATATGGTATTGAGATGGGCTTTCTTCAGCAGGTAATAGTTGTAATAACCGCACTGCTTGCTTCTATTGGAGCCGCAGGCATTCCAATGGCTGGATTAGTTATGATCACAATAATTTTATCAGCGGTTGGACTTCCATTAGAGGGAATCGGGCTAATACTTGCAGTTGACAGAATTTTGGATATGTTAAGAACAACAACAAATGTTTGGAGCGACAGCTGCGGCGCAGTTGTAGTGGCAAATTCAGAAGGTGAAAAATTAAAAGTTGAATAAATAATAGGATAAACATGGAAAAGTTAAAACAAAAAATTTCAATTATTGGTTGCGGTAACATTGGTAAAGCAATAGGCAAAGGGTTAATTGAATCTAAGATCATCGTTCCAAACAGATTAACTGTTACACGCAGAAAAACGGAAGCGTTGAAAGAATTATTTGCTGAAATGGGTGTTAACGTTACATCGGATAATAATGAAGCGGTTAAAAAATCTTCAATTGTTATTATTGCGGTTACCCCTCAGAAGCTGAATAGGATACTTGAAGAAATTAAAGACAACCTGAATACTGGGAAGCACATAATAATTTCGATTGTAACCGGCGCCGAGATAGAAGATATTAAGGAAATTGTTGAAAAAGATATCCCGGTTGTTAGGGTTATGCCTAATACAGCAATATCAATAAAGGAATCGATGACATGCATTAGTGCCGATAAGAAAGATGAAGATGCTTTGAAAACCGCAGTGAAAATATTCGATACGGTTGGAAAGACAGCAGTAATAAGTGAAGACCTTATGGTACCGGCAACATCGCTTGTAGCTTGCGGAATTGCGTTTTTCCTTAGGGCAATAAGAGCAGCCGGACAAGGAGGAACGGAAATAGGTTTTCATGCCGATGATGCTATTATGATGGCTGCGCAAACTGCTAAGGGCGCGGCGTCACTGCTTGTTGACGGCGGTTCCCATCCTGAAAGAGAAATTGATAAAGTTACAACTCCGCAGGGTTTGACCATCTCGGGATTAAATCAGATGGAGCATCACGGATTCAGTTCGGCAATGATAACAGGTATTGTTTCTTCCGCACAGCGAGCGGAAACAATATTCAAAAAAAATAAATAAAAATTAGGAAACCGCAGAGTCAATAATACTTTGCGGTTTTCTCTTATCTATGAAAACCTCTATAAACAAACAGATCCTAAGTCTTGCTATTCCGAATATTCTGACCAATTTATCAGTGCCGTTATTAAGTTCGGTTGATACTGCTGTAGTCGGACATCTGGACAAAGTTTATTATCTCGGAGCAATTGCTGTCGGCTCAATGATATTTAACTTTATCTATTGGGGTTTTGGTTTTCTAAGGATGGGAACAACGGGTTTAACCTCACAGGCTTTTGGACAAAATGATGATAGGGAAATTTCATTGAATCTTTTCCGTCCTTTAGCCGTTGCACTCATATCCGGTTTTGCTCTGATGCTGCTTCAATATTTTATTGCGGAAGTTGCTTTCTATGTTATTGATGCTTCACCTGAAGTAGAAAAATTTGCGAAAGAGTATTTCTACATAAGAATTTATGCTGCACCGGCAACATTAGCAATTTATGTATTTCACGGATGGTTCCTCGGCTTGCAGAATGCTCGATATCCAATGATTATTCTAGTAACCGTAAATATTTTGAACGTTATATTCAACTTATTGTTCATATATCAATTCGATATGAAATCTGATGGAGTTGCATTAGGAACTGTTATTGCTCAGTATTCCGGATTGCTTATATCAATATTGCTTTTTACCGGATTTTATAAGAAATACTTAAAATATTTTACACTTTCCGACCTTTTAGAATTTTCCAAGCTGAAAACCTTTTTTAAAGTCAATACGGATATTTTTATTAGAACACTTGCGCTGGTATTTGTTTTTAGTTTCTTTACGGCAGAATCGGCAGCATACGGAGATGATATCCTAGCGGCAAATACAATTTTGATGCAGTTGTGGATAATTTTGGCTTATGCTGTGGATGGGTTTGCATTTGCTGCCGAGAGTCTTGTGGGCAAATTTATAGGAGCTGGTGACAGAACAAATCTTGTAAAAAGCATTAAGCACATTTTCGCTTGGGGAATTGGACTCGGGTTATTCTTTACCGTTGTTTATTCATTATTTGGAAATCAGATCATCGCAATTTATACAAGTAATGAAACAGTAATTGCCCTCACTCTTTCATTTTTATTTTGGGCGATCGTTTCTCAGCTTATCAATAGTGTCAGCTTTATTTGGGATGGAATATACATCGGCGCCACAGCAACAAGCGCTATGAGAAATATGATGCTTTTAAGTACACTGTTCATCTTTATTCCTTCATATTTTGTTTTTAAGGATTCTCTCGGGAATAACGCTCTTTGGCTTGCGCTCGTTTTGTTCATGATCTCAAGAGCGTTGTTCCTTACTCTGCTGGCAAAAAGAAGCATTTTTAGCAAGGTGTAAAAAACAATACTTCCTAACTTAACCTTTTGACTTGAATCTCAAATTTTATAACTTTCTTGTATCAAGACTGAACAAAAACAATTTGGACATGTAATGAGAATTAAAATACTATTCATAATGCTTCTATCTTCAACTTTACTTTTTTCTCAAAACTATAAAAAAGTAAAAATTTATCTAAATGAAATAAATAGTGCAGGTAAGCTTAATTCAGCCGGTTTAGAGATTGACCACGCACATTTTAATAGGGATAAGTCCATTGATGTTTTTTTAGATGAAGTTCAGTTTGCACATCTGCAGAGTAGTTCACTTCGGTACAAAGTATTGATCGATGATTGGTACAAGTACTATTCAGCACAGCAAAAGTTCAGCAGTTTTGATAAAAAAGCTAGCTTGATGAAAACTGCTCAACAGTATGGAGTAACCGGTTTCGATTACGGTTCTATGGGCGGATATTATACTTTGGATGAAGTTATTCAGAAACTGGATGAAATGTACGCAGCGTATCCGAACTTGATCACGGAGAAAGACAGCATCGGACATTCAGTTGAAAACAGACCGATTTATGCTGTAAAAATTTCGGATAATCCGAATGTGGACGAAGATGAACCGGAAGTACTGTATACTGCATTACATCATGCCCGCGAACCGGAAAGTATGATGCAGATGATCTATTTTATGTATTATCTGCTGGAGAATTACGGTACTGATAGTGAGGTTACGTATTTAGTTGAAAACAGGGAATTTTATTTTATACCGGTTGTTAATGTTGACGGATATAGATACAATGAAGAAAACAACCCTAACGGCGGTGGAATGTGGCGCAAGAATAAAAGGGATAATGACGATGATGGAATTTTTAACGAAAGTAATGACGGAGTAGATCTCAACAGAAATTACGGATATAAATGGGCTTATGATAATTCTGGTTCAAGTAATGATTCAACCTCTGCAGTTTATCGTGGTACCGCTCCGTTTTCAGAACCGGAAACAGAAACCGTAAGACAATTCTGTATTGCTCATGACTTTAAACTAGCGCTTAATTATCACACTTACAGCAATCTGCTTATTACTCCTTGGGGATATATTCCTGAAGAAACTTCTGATTCATTGTTTTACAGAGATATTGCTTCCGATATGACTCAGTACAATAATTACACTTGGGGATTTTCTTCTGATATTATTTATGCAGTTAACGGTGATTCGGATGATTGGTTTTATGGCGAGCAGACGGAAAAAAATAAAATACTTGCAATGACACCTGAAGTGGGAAGCAGTTTTTGGCCAAGTGAAGATAAAATAATTCCGCTTGCTGAAGAAAACGTATATCCGAATTTGTATTTAGCTTGGGTCTCCGGCGGATTTGTCAATGCTGAAAAGGTTGAGTTTGATCAAGAATATTATTCTGCGGGCGACAGCGGTAAAATCTCTATTACTCTAAAGAATAAAGGATTACAAGCTGCAGGTAATATAAGAATGCAGATAACCTCGGAAAGTGATCAAATATCAGTTTCTCAAGATTATATTGAAATAGCAAAACTTGAATCACGAGAAGAAGTGTCTTTTCCCGATGCAGTGCAATTTGTAATTTCAGATAGTGTGATTGCCGGAGAAAATATTGAACTAACTGTTAAAGTGAATATGGGAAACTTGCTTTTATCTACTGAGCATGTATCACTAGTTGTTGGGGTCCCGAAAATTTACTTTGCCGATGATGCATCGTCGATGAATGATTGGATTTCAGAATCGAATGTTAGTGCTCAATGGGAATTGACTACAAACGATTTCTATAGTTCGCCTTCCTCTTTTACCGATAGTAAAAATGGGACTTATTTATCAAACTCAAACGTCACATTGACCAAGAAAACAGAGATCGATCTCTCAGAAATTGCAAAACCTTTTTTGTCTTTTAGGACGAAGTTCAGCATTGAAAAAGGGTGGGACTATGGACAAGTTTTGATCTCAGCAGACAGCGGTAATACTTGGACACCGGTCGGAGGAGATTTTTCAACTGTAGGAGCCGGAGCTTTTCAGCCGTCCGGAAAACCGGTATATGACGGGAAAGTTGGTGATTGGGTTAAGGAAATAATAGATCTAGCTCAGTTTACAAATGATAATATTTTATTAAAATTTCAACTCAAATCCGATGAGTATGTTGAAGAAGATGGATGGTACATCGACGATATCGAAATATTTGAATATCAGAATTTAGTTGTTTCGGTTGAAAACAAAGATAATGTTCCGAGCAAATTTGGTCTTGAACAAAATTATCCCAATCCATTCAATCCGAGTACAAAAATAAAATATTCTATTGCAAATGTAGAGACGAGACATGCCTCGTCTTTACGAAATGTAACATTAAAGGTTTACGACATACTCGGTAGAGAAGTAGCAACTCTCGTAAACAAACAGCAGCAGCCTGGTAATTATGAAGTAGAGTTTAATGCAAGTAAATTGACTTCTGGTATATATTTCTATAGTCTGCGAAGTGGAGAATTTGTTCAAAGTAGAAAAATGATCCTTTTGAAATAGTGAAAAATTTAAAGTTACTCAGTAGGACGAACTTTGTTGTTAAAGCGATTTTTGCGTTGCATCAGTTTGTATTTAAAGCTTAAAATAACTTGCTAATCTCATAATTAGTTGGTAAATTTAAAATCCTAATTCGCCCCGTAGAGGGCGTTTTTTATTGGTATGAATTTGAATAAGAAAGAAATATTAGAAAAAACAAAAGAAATGACCGAGGATCTCGGTTATCTTTTTATTGATATGGATTTTAGAGGTGATTCTCGGAACCGTATTCTAGAGATCTATATCGATAAAGAAGCAGGTGTGACTGTTGATGATTGTAAAAACGTAAGCAGAGCCGTGGGTGACATGATAGAAGAGGACGGCTTAATTGTATCGCGTTATAGATTAGATGTTTCTTCTCCGGGTATCGATAGACCGTTAAAATTTATTCAGCAGTTTAAAAGAAATATTGGAAGAAGTTTTGAATTGAAACTTCTTGAGGATGAAAGTAGTTCGAAACTTGAAGGAAAATTGTTAGAAGTAGCTGACGATGACCTTAAGTTTCAAATAAAAAAGGAAATAAAAGTAATAAATATCAAAAAAATAAGATCTGCAAAAGTATTAGTCAGATTTTAATTACGGAGGCAATAATAAATGAACAGTGCAATAGTTGAGTCCTTTGCTCAAATGGTTCGGGAGAAGAATGTTGACAAAGATGTCCTAGCAGGCATTATTGAAGAGATATTCGGAGTAATGGTAAAGAAAAAATATGGTCAGGAGGCAAATTTTGATGTTATAGCTAATATGGATAAAGGCGACATTGAGATATTCCTTGAGCGAACTATTGTTGATGAAGTTGAGGACCCGGAAACCGAGATCAGTATAGCTGAAGTTGAAGAAAAAGGAAACGAAGAGGAACTTGAGGTTGGTGATGATTATGTTGAAAAGTTAGAATTGAGTTCTTTCGGCAGAAGATTGATAAATCTGGCGCGTCAGAATCTTAATCAGAGAATTAGAGAAATTGAAAAAGAACTGGTTTATAACGAATATTCTGAGATGGTTGGTGAAATAATTGTGGGTGATATTTATCAAGTTCGTAGGAATGATATCTTGGTAAATCATAATCGACATGAACTTTTACTTCCGCGTTCCGAGCAAATTCCGCGCGAGCGTTACAGAAAAGGAGATACAATCCGTGCGGTGATAAAGGAAGTGAAGCAGACACCTAATGGACCTGTTATTATTATTTCACGTTCAGATAATTTATTCTTGAGGAAATTATTCGAGATAGAAATTCCGGAAATTTATGATGGAATAATCGAGATAAAAAGAATTGCGCGTGAACCGAGCGAAAGAGCAAAAATTGCAGTTGAATCGCAAGACCCGAGAATTGATGCTGTCGGCGCTTGTGTCGGGATGAAAGGTGTAAGAATTCATGCAATTGTACGAGAACTGAACAATGAAAATATTGATGTTATAAATTACTCCGATGATCCGATAGTTCTTATTCAAAGATCGTTAGCACCGGCAAAGTTAAAACAAATTGAACTGGATGAAGCAGAGAAGCGTTGTAATGTACTTGCCGACAGCGATCAAGTTTCACTTATCGTCGGTAGGAACGGTGTAAATATCAGATTAGCTATGAAATTAACCGGTTATGAGATAGATGTGATCCGTGAGGAAAAACCGTACGAAGAATATGAAGACGATATTGAATTGGTTGAGCTTCGTGAAGAATTAGGTACTGAGGTTGTTGATTTGCTCATCGCAAACAGATATGATACTGCTGTGGAAGTTCTGACAGCCGGCGTTGATGCATTGAAGGAAATTGAAGAACTCAAAGATGATAAAGCAGAAGAAATAATTGAAATTTTAAGAAATCAATTTGAAGAAGAATAGAGAAATTTAATATAGGTATTCGCTAATATGGTAGAAACTAAAAAACCAAAAAAACTTAGAATTTATAAACTAGCCTCTGATATTAACATATCAACTGAAGCCATTGTTGATTTCTTGAGCGAGAAAGGATATAAGATAAAATCTCATATGACACTCCTTACGGACGAGATGCTTTCTGATATTCAATCTCACTTTAAAAAGGATATTGATAAATCGGACGAACATAAAAGAAAGCTTGAAAGATTCAATAAAATGAGAGCTGATAAAGCCGGTTCTGATTCACAGCAAGATGAGGAAGAGTTGGAAGAGGTTGAAACTGAAACAGCAGTTGCTGAAGAAGAGCCATCCGAGGAAGTTGAAGAAACCTCTGAAATTGAGGAAGAAGTTTCTGAATCAGAAGAGACTGAAGAACCAGAAAAAACTGAAGAAGATAGTTTCCAAACTGAAGGCGAGAAAGAGATCAAAGGTAAGAAAAAAGGGCTTACTGTGGTCGGAAAGATTGAGTTGAAATCTGAAAAGAAAAAAGGCAGGAAAAAAGAAGAAGCTGGAGAAAGTAAAGAGAAAAAAACTACCACTTCTACTCAAAAAGATAAATCTGATTCAACAGATGAACATAAAGGCAAGCGAAAAAGATTAAAAGCTAGGAAAAAACCTGGTGCAGTTGAAGAAACAGTAAAAGCTAAAAAGTTTAAGAGAGTTAAGAAAGCCGAAATTGATAAGCGTGAAGTTGAAGCTGCTATCAAGCGGACTATGCTCAGTATTGATGAAACCGGTGTTTCCGATAGAGCAAGTTTCAGAAAGAAAAGAAAGAAAATAAAGCAGGAAGAGCAGGAAAAGATAGAAGAGCAGCAAGAATTAGAACAAATGATAATAAAAGTTACAGAATTTATTTCTGTAAATGAGATTGCTAATTTAATGAATGTTTCGGTCAGTGATGTGATTGCTAAATGCATGGGATTAGGTCTGATGGTCTCTATCAATCAAAGGTTGGATTCTGAAACCATCACTCTTGTTGCCGATGAATTTGGATTTGAAGTTGAGTTCGAAGATGAATATTCTACTGATATGCTCGCAGATGCTGAGGATGCGGAAGATACTTTGGTTGAGCGTCCGCCGATTGTAACAATTATGGGTCACGTTGATCATGGAAAAACTTCTCTACTCGATTTTATAAGAAGAGAAAATGTTGTTGCCGGTGAGTCGGGCGGTATTACGCAGCATATTGGGGCTTATCAAGTTGAGGTAGGCGGCGGAAGGAAAATCACATTCTTAGATACTCCTGGTCACGAAGCTTTTACAGCAATGAGGGCAAGGGGTGCAAAGATCACCGATATAGTTGTGTTGATTGTTGCTGCGGATGATGCTGTAATGCCTCAGACGATTGAAGCTATAAATCATGCTCAAGCTGCCAATGTGCCTATTATCATTACTATAAATAAAATTGATAAACCAGGCTCCAATATTGAAAAGATAAAACAGCAATTAGCCGAACGCAATATTCTCGTTGAGGATTGGGGCGGTAAGTATCAATCTGTTGAAGTATCTGCTAAAACCGGAAAGAACGTTGATCTGCTTCTGGAAAAGATACTTCTTGAAGCGGAACTTCTGGAATTGAAAGCAAATCCAAACAGGATTGCAAGAGGAGTTGTAGTAGAATCAAAATTAGAGCCGGGACGAGGAATTACTTCAACTGTTCTTATTGAAAAAGGAACCCTCAAGGTTGGAGATCCTTTTGTAGCCGGAGTTTATCAAGGTAAAGTAAGAGCAATGTTTGACGAAAGAGGTAAGAAACTTACAGAAGTTTCTTCAGGCTCGCCTGCATTGATACTTGGTTTTGAAGGAACACCTCAAGCCGGGGATATATTTGCTGTTGTTAAATCGGAAAGAGAAGCGCGTGAAGTAGCAATTAAACGTCAGCAGTTGAAACGAGAACAAGATAACAGGCAAGTTAAACTGATAACACTTGACGAGATAGCACAACAGATAAGTACCGGTGAAGTTAAAAATCTTCCGATAATTGTTAAAGGTGATGTGGACGGTTCGGTTGAAGCGTTAGCAGATTCGCTGATGAAACTTTCGAACGAAGAAGTAAAAGTAAATGTTATCCATAAAGCAGTAGGTGGAATTACAGAAGGCGATGTGCTGTTAGCTGCGGCTTCCGGTGCAATAATAATTGGATTCCATGTGCGTGCAAATACCAATGCCCGAAAATTGGCAGAAGTCGAAAAAGTCGATATTCGATTGTACAATGTTATTTATGATGCTATTAACCAGGTGAAATCAGCGCTTGAAGGATTGCTTTCTCCCATTATTTCAGAAGAACCGGTTGGAACCATTGAAATTCGTGATACATTCAAAGTGCCTAAATTGGGAACAGTTGCCGGGTGCTACGTTCAGGAGGGGAAAATATCTCGTACTGATAAAATTAGATTATTCCGTGATGGAATTGTTATCTATGAAGGAACTCTTGCATCTCTGAAACGATTTAAAGATGATGTAAAAGAAGTAGTTGCCGGTTACGAGTGCGGACTGAACATTGCCAATTTCAATGATATTAAAGTTAATGATGTGATAGAAGTTTATAAGATTGTTGAAACTAAAAAGAAATTAGAAAATTAATGTCCATAAGATTAGAAAAAATAGCAGAATTGATCAAAGAAGAGATCAGCTTGATTTTTCTTTATAAAATTCAAGATCCTTCTTTGGGAATGCTGACAGTAACAAGTGTAAAGGTAACCCCCGATCTTAAAAGTGCAAAGATCTACATCTCAATTTTTGAAAAAGAAAATCGAGAGGAAAAGATCGATAAACTGAATCAGATAAAAGGGTATATACGAAGTCTATTGGCTTCAAAGATCAATCACTTAAGAAATATACCTGATCTTGATTTTTATATCGATGACACACTTGATTATGTTGAAAAGATGGAGAACATTTTTAAAAAGATTCATAAAGATGATAACTAAAGCGTCAACTGATCTTTCAAATTGTGATTACGCCTCGGGCGAGGTTATTTTAATTGATAAGGAAAAAGGTAAATCTTCCTTTAATGCGGTTTATAGAATCCGAAAGATTGTCAATGTAAAAAAAGTCGGTCATGCAGGTACACTTGACCCTGCAGCAACCGGACTGCTTATTGTTTGCGTTGGTAAAAAGACGAAGGAGATTTACAAGTACCAGGACCTGGAAAAAACTTATTCTGGAATAATTGAGTTAGGGAAAAGGACTCCTTCGATGGATGCTGAGACTGAAGTGATAAAAGAAAGAAGCTATGCTGATATTACGGATGAAATGATTGATGAGATTAGGAAAAGTTTTGTTGGAGAAATTCAGCAGATCCCGCCGATGTATTCGGCGCTGAAACATAAGGGAAGAGCGCTTTATAAACTTGCTCGAAAAGGTGTTGAAGTAAAAAGAGAGCCAAGAACTGTTACAGTTTATGAATTTGAAATATTGAAAATTGCTTTACCGGAGATTGAATTTAAGATACGATGTTCCAAAGGAACATATATCAGGGTAATTGCAGACGATTTTGGTGAAAAGCTTGGCTGCGGCGGATATTTGAAAGCATTACATAGAGATGCAATTGGTAAATATAAAGCTGAAGATGCACTTACGGTTGATGAGTTTGAAAAGAAAAATAATTTTATTGCGGATTAGATGCAGATATTTAGATCGATAGATGAAATAGGAAAAGATGTAAATTCGGTGCTGACTATTGGAACATTTGACGGTGTTCATGCGGGGCATAGAGATATTATCTTTAGACTTAAAAGTTATGCTGAAAAAAATAACTTGCGAGATGTGGTTATCACGTTTGAACCACATCCGAGAACGGTTGTGTCGGATTATAACATTAAGCTGCTTTCAACTTTGGAAGAGAAAATTGAATTGTTAGAATCGTTGGGAGTAAGTAATTTATTAGTTGTGAATTTTACAAAGGAATTTTCCGAGCGATCTTCGGAAGATTTTGTTAAAAATATTGTTTGCGAAAAGATCGGCGCTAAGCATATCATTATTGGTCACGATCATAAATTCGGAAAAGATCGCGGCGGAAATGAAGACCAACTGAAAAAGTTGGGAATGGAAAATGATTTTACTGTTGAAATCGTTGAACCCGTTTCTAAAAACGAATATGTTGTAAGCAGTACTCTTATTCGTAATGCGCTATTGGAAGGAAAGATCGAATTAGCGGCTGAGTTGCTCGATCGGAATTATTGTTTTCACGGCAAGGTTGTTAAAGGTGTGGCGAGAGGAACAATTTTAGGATTTCCGACTGCAAATATTGAAGTTGAAAACAAAAGAAAACTTATACCGAAAAACGGAGTGTATATAGTTGAATGTGAAATTCAAAATAATACGGTCTATGGTGTAATGAATATTGGAGTTAGACCAACTTTTTCTGATACAACCAGTGTGATTATTGAAGTTCATTTAATAGAATTCAATAAAGATATTTATGGCGAAGAGATTAAAGTGTCAATGCTTAAAAGATTGAGAGACGAGAAAAAGTTTGAATCTAAAGAGGAATTGATTTATCAAATAGAAAGAGATAAAAGAAAATCGATCCAATATATTGGATCAATAATTAACTAATGGATTTTGGGTAATTCTGAAATCTAATCGAATTAATAATATATAGGAGTTACAAAATGAATTTAACAAAAGAAGAAAAACAGGAGATCATCGAAAAGTTTGGTGAAAACGGAAAAGACAGCGGTAAAGCTGAAGTGCAAATTGCCTTGCTGACTGCGCGGATCAACAAACTTACTACTCACTTCAACGAGCATAAAAAAGACCATGCTTCCAGAAGAGGACTGATGATGATGGTAGGGAAAAGAAGAAGATTGCTTGATTATATTAGCGGTAAAGACATTGAAAGATATAGAAGCATAATTAAAGAATTGAAAATAAGAAAATAAGAAGGTAAAAATGATTATTACAAAAGAAGTAGAAATCGGTGGAAAAAAACTAACAATCGAAACCGGTAAATTAGCTAAACAGGCTAATGGCGCTGTAATGGTGCAATATGGTGATACAATGGTTTTGGTTACTGCCGTAGCTTCAAAAAAACCTAATACAGAGTTGGATTATTTCCCTCTTTCTGTTGAATATAAAGAAAAAGCATTTGCTGCGGGTAAAATACCGGGCGGTTTTTTCAAGAGGGAAGGCAGACCGACTGAAAAAGAAATTTTAAGCGGACGATTGATCGACAGACCGATCAGACCTCTTTTTCCCAGTGATTACAGTAACGATACTCAAATTGCTGCATTTGTCTATTCGTATGATGGTGAGAACGATCCCGATGTAGTCGCGGCTGTAGGCGCTTCGGCGGCTTTGGCTATCTCGGATATTCCTTTCCTCGAGCCGATCGGTGAAATAAGGGTTGGAAAAGTTAACGGTGAGCTTATTGTTAATCCGACTGTGCAGCAGATTGAAGAGAGCGATCTGGAACTTACTATTGCAGGGACCGAAAGTTCAATCATGATGGTTGAAGGTGAGTCCAAAGAGGTTGGCGAGGAAGATTTGCTGGAAGCTCTAAAATTTGCTCATTCAGAAATTCAGAAGCTGATCGCCGTGCAGAAAGAACTTGTTGAAGCTTGCGGTAGACCGAAAATGCAGGTTGAAGCTAAGGAAGTTAATGAAGAATTGGTAAAAGATGTTCATGAGCTTGCTTACGATAAATTCAAAGATGTTGTTTCCACCGTTTTAGCAAAAGAAGATAGATACGCAAAAAATGATGAGATAACAGAAGAGGTTATTGAAAAACTTGCTGAAAAATATCCCGAAGAAGAAGGCGCTATAAAAAATGTAATTCATGATATTGAAAAAGAGTTAATGCGCAAAAGGATATTGGAAGAAGGTAAAAGACTTGACGGCAGAGGCTTAACCGATATTCGTCCGATTTCTTCTGAGGTTGGCATAATTCCAAGAACCCACGGCTCCGGTTTGTTTACTCGCGGAGAAACTCAAAGTTTAACAACGTTGACTTTAGGGACTTCAAGAGACGAGCAAATAATTGACGGACTTGGCGATGAATTTAAAAAGTCTTTCATGCTTCATTACAACTTTCCTCCATTCAGTGTCGGCGAAACCGGTCGATACGGCGGAGTTGGAAGAAGAGAAGTTGGTCATGGTAATTTAGCCGAGCGTGCGCTGAAGTATATCATTCCTCCGAAGGAAAAATTCCCTTATACTGTCAGAATTAATTCTGACATTTTGGAATCGAATGGTTCATCGTCAATGGCAACGGTTTGTGCCGGTTCGTTAGCATTGATGGATGGCGGTGTTCCTGTAAAAGCTCCAATTGCCGGTATTGCAATGGGATTGGTTAAAGAAGAAGATAATTACGCAGTTCTAAGTGATATACTTGGTAATGAAGATCATCTCGGCGATATGGATTTTAAAGTTGCAGGTTCCGATAAAGGAATAACTGCAATTCAGATGGATATTAAGATTCAGGGTATCTCGTATGAGATTATGGAAGCAGCTCTGAAGCAGGCAAAGGATGGTAGAATGCACATCTTAGGAAAGATGGCTGAAACGATCACCGAACCGCGTGAAGCTATTTCGCCATTTGCTCCGTCGTTATTATTTATTCAGATAAACCCGGATAAAATTGGAGCGGTAATCGGTTCCGGTGGTAAAACCATTCAAGGTATCCAAAAGGATTTTGGTGTTGAGATAAACATTGAAGAAGACGGTAAGGTAAGTATTGCCGGCGTAAATACCGAGGATGCCAGAAAGGCAAAAGAAGTAATTAAAGCTTTAGTTACCGATCCTGAAATTGGTCATGAATATGAAGGTACGGTTATAAAAATAACTGACTTCGGGGCTTTTGTTGAATTCGTTCCCGGTACTCAAGGACTTCTGCACATCTCTCAAATTTCCAATGAGAGGATTAATAAAGTTTCAGATGTTCTTAAAGAGGGCGACAAGATAAAAGTAAAATTACTAAAAATGGAAAACGGGAAATTCAGTCTTTCGAGAAAAGCTGTATTAAATGACGAGTCTAAGGATAAGTCAAAAGAAGAAAAGAAAGACTAATTGTTCTTTTAAAGTGTGATGCTGGGTATTACCCGACATCGTTCTTTTTGTTTAAGAATAGAAAGGGACATCATTGAAACTTGGTAAGTTAGATTTAGGCAGCAAATTATTTGTGGCGCCCATGGCTGACGTTTCGGATGCTCCTTTCAGAAAAATTTGCAAAGAGTACGGTGCCGGATTAACATTTACCCAGATGGTTAGTGCCAAAGGTATTGTTGATAACGAGTTTTATGCGCTTCGGCAGTTTGCTTATTCCAGAGATGAGAAACCAATTGGCGTGCAATTAATTGGTAATGAGCCGGATTATCTTTATCAGGCAGTAACGGAAATAAAAAGATATAAGCCTGATTTAATTGATATTAACTTTGGATGTTCGGTGCAAAATGTGACCAAACACAATCTCGGAGCGGCAATTCTGGATAATCCGCTGCTGATGGGAGAGTTGGTCAAAGCAATGGTTTCGGCTGCTGATGATATACCGGTTTCGGTAAAATTGCGTCTTGGGCAAAGTATAAACAGAGTAAATATTTTAGAAAGCGCTCAAGTTGCTCAAGATAATGGCGCATCACTCATATTTATACATGCACGCGCCAGGAATTCCCGCTATAAAGATAAACCTATGTGGGAATGGATAAAAAAGGTCAAAGAGGCTGTAGATATTCCTGTAATTGGAAATGGGTCGCTTTTTACTCCTCAAGATATAATTAACATGACTGCCGAAACTAGTTGTGATAGCGTGATGATCGCACGGGGAGCGCTTGGAAATCCATTTATTTTCAGCAGGTATGCTGAATATCTTAAAAATGGAGTTGATCCGGGCGAACCAAGTTTTAATGAAATTGAGAAAACATCAATTCATCATTGCGAACTGTTATCAAAAGAATATGCGGATAATATTGCTGCTATAAAAGCAAAAAAAAATATTATCTGGTATTACAAAAATTGTGATGGAATAAATGCGCTGATAGAAAAAATAATAAGCGCTAAATCCATAGAAAATGAAATTGAAATAATTCACGATCATACGGAAAAATTAAATGCAGGATTTTATCCGCCAGAAGATCGTGAGTTGATTAACAAAAAATTTGGTGAACGAGTTGTGTTTTGGCTGGACAAATAAAGTCAGTTGATCAATTTGTTCACAAGTGAGAAGTTTTAATGCAAAAAGAAATTATTATTAGTTCCACTGCCTCTCAGAATAGGGTAGCAATAACTGAGGATGGAAAATTAGTGGATTTTTTTGTTGATCATCCGGAAAAAAGTAGGATGGTCGGCAATATTTATCTGGGTAAAGTTGCAAGAGTTTTACCCGGAATACGAGCTGCCTTTATAGATATTGGACTTAAACATGATGGATTTCTTCATTTCTCTGATATCGGTGATACTTTAAGGGATAATCTTAATTTTGCCGATGATGATTTCGTTGCCGAGCCTGAAGAGGATGAACCGAATAAGACTCAGCACGGAAATGATGAAAAGAAGGAAACCAGATCAAGACAATATCCAAAACTGAAAAAAGGACAGGAAATTTTAGTCCAAATTCTGAAAGAACCGGTAAAAGGTAAGGGAGTTAGAGTTTCCAGTTCAATCTCCATCCCCGGAAGATTTTGTGTTCTTATACCATATGAAAAACAGATCGGTATATCAAGAAAGATATCCGATTACAAAGAACGTAAAAGACTGAAAAATTTAGCCAGGGGAATTATTCCTTCGAATTGCGGTTTGATTATAAGAACCGCTTCTAGAGACCAAAGCGAGGAAGCATTAAAAGCTGACTTGAATTTCTTGGTCAAAACGTGGGAGCAGATACAGGAAGAAGTTAAGAAAAATTCTCCTCCATACTTGATTTATAGGGATCTCAGTACAACTATCAGTGTTATCAGAGATCTTTTTACTCCTGACGTTTCTAATATTTTTATAGATTCGAAAAAGCTTTTTAAAGAAATTCGAAGCTATATCAATACTCATCAACCCGAATTGCTTGATAAGATCAATCTATACAAAAGCTCGGTTCCGATATACGAGGAATTCAGGATAGAAGAGCAGATAAAGAGTATAATGACCAGAAAGGTCGATCTTCCCAGCGGAGGTTACTTATTTATTGAACATACCGAGGCAATGTCTGTAATTGATGTTAACAGCGGACGTTATGCGGCTAAAAAGGAGCAAGAGCTAAATTCTCTTAAAACCGATCTGGAAGCAGCTAGGGAAATTGCACGCCAGTTAAGGTTAAGAGATATAGGCGGACTTGTTGTTGTTGATTTTATCGATCTTGAGGAAGATAGGAACCGAAAGAAAATTTATGATGAACTGAAAAAAGAATTCAAGAAAGATCGTGCAAAAATTGCAATGCTGCCGATGACAGATTTCGGCTTGATGCAGATAACACGTGAGCGAATTCGTGAAAATATCTTGGAATCCACTCATGAGATTTGCCATTTTTGTAATGGAACCGGTATTATGCAGAAAAAATCAAGTTTAATGCACGAAATTGATCGCTGGCTGCAAAGATATAAAAACGAAGGGAATAAACATTCTTTACGCTTGCTGGTGCATAATTCCTTGGGATTGAAATTGAGAGAAGGACCATTCTCAACTATCAAAAAACTGCAGTTAAAATATTTTGTGCGTATAAAATTGGAAGAAAAAACCGATGTGAATCCTCAAGCATTCAGATTCCTTGATGCTAAAACCGGGAAAGAAATTACGCAAGATTATTTATAATATTTAGTAAGTTTCAATATAAGATTAATAAATGAGAGAATTAAAATGAAATTTTTTATCGATACGGCAAACATTGAAGAAATTAAAGAAGCCGCAGCAATGGGAATTTTGGATGGTGTTACAACCAATCCGACACTTGTCTCAAGAGAAGGAAAAGATTTTAAAGGTTTATTAGACGAAATTATTAAAATAGTTGACGGACCCATAAGCGCTGAGGTAATTGCTCTTGATTATGAAGGAATGATTAATGAAGCAAAAGAACTGGCGGCTATTCATGAAAATATCGTGGTAAAAATTCCGTTAACCAAAGATGGAATTAAAGCTGTTAAGTCATTATCCGGTTTAGGGATAAAAACGAATGTTACCTTGTGTTTTTCAGCCAGTCAAGCAATTTTGGCTGCAAAAGCCGGAGCTTCTTATATTAGTCCGTTTGTTGGCAGACTTGATGATATCAGTGCTGTTGGAATGGATTTGATCGAGCAAATTGTTCAAATTTATGATAATTATGATTTTCAAACTGAGATAATTGTTGCAAGTATAAGAAATCCTCTTCATATAGTCGAAGCGGCAATGATTGGCGCAGATATTGCAACGGTTCCATTTAAAGTTATAGAGCAATTATTCAAACATCCTCTTACCGATAACGGTATTGATAAATTTTTGAGTGATTGGAACAAATTAAACTCAACTATAGTTTGATAATAAAGTCAACTGTATTGATAAAAAAGTAAAATTACAAGTAGATGAAAAAGACGAAGTTTTATAATATACACGAAAGATTAGGAGCAAAACTAATTGATTTTGCCGGATATTTAATGCCTGTTCAATACACTTCAATAATTGATGAGCATAAAGCCGTTCGAAATTCTGTTGGGGTTTTTGACGTTTCACACATGGGAGAAGTTAGGATCAAAGGTGAGCGGGCTTTCGATTTTGTCCAGTATCTAACCATCAACGATGTTTCTAAATTATCTGACGGCAGTGTGCAGTATTCGGCAATGTGTAACGAAAACGGCGGAATTATTGACGACTTGTTGGTTTATAGAATTGATGAGAATGAATATTTTCTTGTAATAAATGCTTCAAATATTGAAAAAGATGTTAACTGGATGCATAAGAATAATTCATTCGGAGTAGAAATACTGAACGAGAGTGATGAATATTCTCTGCTTGCTGTACAAGGACCAAATTCCCGAAAAGTTTTGCAGGGAATTTGCGATAGAAAGTTAGATTTAGAATACTATCGCTTTTTTAATGCAAAATGTGGTGGAATCGATATGCTGGTATCGCGTACAGGTTACACCGGTGAATTGGGATACGAATTGTACTTTAAAACCGATGAAAAAAAAGCTGAAGAATTTTGGGATAAACTATTTGATATTGGTAAAAAATACCAGATTCAGCCTGCTGGACTTGGCGCTAGGGATAGCTTAAGATTAGAAATGGGTTTTTGTTTATACGGAAATGATATTGATGAAACAACAAATCCTATTGAAGCGGGGTTAGGTTGGATAACAAAAGTGAATAAAGGTGACTTTATCGGGCGAGACGCTATTCTTAAAGTTAAGGAAGAAGGCGTAAAACGTAAACTGGTTGCAATGATCTC
The DNA here is from genome assembly GCA_013151565.1 of Chlorobiota bacterium. Lineage (GTDB taxonomy): Bacteria > Bacteroidota > Ignavibacteria > Ignavibacteriales > Melioribacteraceae > SZUA-22. The sequence continues at coordinate 7,008 of JAADIB010000149.1, read as the reverse complement.
GGAAGAAAGAGTTTTACCGAGGCATGGTTACGAAATTGCACTAAACGGCGAAATTGTTGGCAATATTACAAGCGGTACCTTAAGCCCGATTCTCGGTCACCCGATTGCACTTGGTTATGTAGATGAAAATTATATAGATTCAGATGAACAGCTTAATGTAAAGGTAAGGAATAAGGAAATTCCATTAACAATAGTTAAATTGCCTTTTATTAAAAAATAACATGCAGTTAGCATGATAAATGAGGACAAAAATAAAATTGCGGACAAATGAAAGTAAACGTATTATTATCTCCAAATAATGTTGATGAACTTTATTTCACCGGGAAAACTTCGGTTGCTATAGATGTTTTAAGAGCAACTTCGGTGATCGTTCAAGCGCTGAATAACGGGGCAAAGGAAATTATTCCTGTTGGATCAATTGATTTTGCAATGAAGATTTCCGTAAATGCTCATGGCGGTCAGACTCTGTTATGCGGAGAAAGAAATACTAAGATTATAGACGGATTTGACCTGGGTAATTCACCACAAGATTATACAAAAGGATTGGTCCATGGTAAATCGATAATTTTGTTTACAACTAATGGATCAAAAGCTGTAGTGAAAGCAAAATATTCGGATAAATTATTTATTACAAGTTTTAATAATTTGTCTATTGTTGCAGAACATTTGACCGAGCTTGATAAAGATGTAGAAATTATTGCAGCAGGTTCTCATGGTATGTTCTGCATGGAGGATACTATTTGTGCCGGTGCATTGATCCAAAAAATGCAATCATTAAAAGAAGATATTGAAATTACCGATGCCGCTAAAGCTAGTTTAGTTTTAAATGAGCAGTTCGGTTCTAATGTATTAGAGATGCTCCGTGAAAGCGAACATGGTAAATTATTGATAAAAAACGGTTTCGAAGACGACCTTAAGTTTTGTGCTGAAATAGATAATATGCCTATCATTCCTTTCTACAAAGGTGGAGAGATCAAACTATTCAAAAAAAACAATATTTAGCATTATCTTACTAAGTTGATCTGGGTTGGTTAATGGCTGTAAAAAAAAGAACAAAAAAAACATCTACCCAAAGTAAATCCAAAGAAGTTTCAGTTGAAAAGAAAAAGAAACTTTTCGGCTTCTTCTTGATTATCTTTTCGCTCCTTACTTTTTTGAGTATTTTATCATACTCAAGATATGACGAAGCGAATCTTTCATTGGGTTTTACCGATCTGCTCAATGTCTTTTCATCTAACCCTGAAACAATCAGCCGGTATTCTAGTATTCATAATTGGCTAGGTATTCTCGGAGCTTATATTTCCTCATTTTTTATTAATTCCACTATCGGTTATTTTTCTATCGTTATTCCCATTGTTATTTTTATTTGGGGATATGCTTTACTGAAAGAGGAGAGTTACAAACTTGCAATTCATCTTTCAAACTTTTTACTTTATACCGCCCTTATAATTTCCACATTTTTCGGAATGTTGAGAGTTGAATTGGGACTTCTATATGATTCAATTGAATTATCAGGTAAAGTCGGCGACTTTTTTGGCGGCGCTGTTGGAAGACTACTTGGCGGGCTTGGAAGTATAATTGTATTATTTGCGCTACTTTTGATTATAATAGTATTAGCATTTGATCTCAAAATTGAAAGTATTTTTGGATTCTTCAAAAAGTTCTTCCGTGGTGCGTTGGAAACAGATGAAGATACAAAGATCACTGTCAAAACCGAAGCGGAAGAGGATAATCTTGGTAAGATAAAAAAATTATCGAGGAAAGAAAAAGGTAAATCAACTTTACTGAAAAAGAAGAAGAAAGTTGCTGAAGAGGAAATTCCGGCTGAAGAACCTGGGGAACCTGTTGAAACTAAGATCACCATTGTTCATAAAATGGATGAAGAAAAGAAAGAAGTTATTGATCCTTCATTCCAACCGCTTGAACCACAGATAATGAGTGAGGATTCGGCGAAGAAAATAGATACTAAACCGCCGAGTGTTGAAGCGGAAGAAGAAAACCTGCCGGAACAATGGGAAGAAAAAATTAAGTTTATTCCTCCAAGCATCAATTTATTAGATATGCCTCTGGATGAAGATTTTAAAATTCCCGAGCATGAACTTAAACATAATGCTCAACTGCTCAAAGAGAAATTGGCTTTATTCGATATAAAAATAGAAGATATTTCGGTTACACCTGGACCAGTAGTTACACAGTACGAAATTGTTCCTGCTCCGGGAGTAAAGATCAGCAGGATTGTAAGTCTGGAACACGATATTGCATTAGCCCTTGCTGCAAGGGGGATCAGGATCATAGCTCCAATACCGGGCAAAAAAGCAATTGGTGTGGAAATTCCTAATGAAAGATCCACGACTGTAAAAGCAAGATCAATCATTGCAAAGCTACACGAATCAAAGGCTGCATTACCGATCGCACTTGGAAAGACAATAATCGGTGATGTTTATATTACTGATCTAACAGCGATGCCTCACTTATTGATTGCCGGTGCAACAGGTTCCGGGAAAAGTGTCGGGATAAATATGCTGATAACAAGTTTACTCTATGCAAAGGACCCGTCTGACGTTAAGTTCATGATTATTGATCCTAAAAAAATCGAGTTATCGTTTTATAAAAAATTAAGCAAACACTATCTTGCAGTTTCTCCGGATCTGGATGAAGAGATCATAACTATTCCATCGAATGCGCTGATAGCGCTTAAAGCAGTTGAATACGAGATGGAAAAACGTTATGATAAACTTGCCAAAGCAGGAGTTAGAAATATTATTGATTATAACAAGAAAGTTGAAAATCCAAAAACCAGACCGTCTGATACTGATAAAATCAAGCATCATAAATTACCTTATATAGTTATTATAATTGACGAGTTGGCAGACTTGATGATGACTTCCGGGAAAGAAGTTGAAGAACCGATAGCCAGAATTGCACAATTGGCAAGAGCGGTTGGTATTCATTTGGTGGTTGCGACTCAGAGACCATCGGTAAATGTGATAACCGGTGTGATAAAAGCAAACTTCCCGGCGCGAATAGCTTATCAAGTAGCTACTAAAATTGATTCGCGAACGATTCTGGATATGAATGGCGCCGAACAGTTGCTTGGAAGAGGTGATATGCTTTTCCTTCCCGCCGGAATGCCGAAACCAATTCGTATTCAAAATGCTTTTATCTCAACTGAAGAAGTTGAAAAAGTCACTAATGCAATTTATATTCAAAAAGGATATTCAAAGCGATACTTCTTGCCGTCAATGTTTGAAAAGAAGAACAATGCGGATGAAAATTTCCTTGCAGATCTTGACCCGATGTTTGAAGATGCTGCGCGTGTTATAATCAGGCATCAGCAGGGTTCGGTATCACTGCTTCAGAGAAAGTTAAAGTTAGGATATTCCCGTGCGGCAAGAATTGTTGATCAACTTGAGCAGGCTGGTATTGTCGGACCGTCCGAAGGAAGTAAAGCGAGAGAAGTTATAGTTGAAGACGAAGAGCAATTAGAAACTATTCTGAGATCAATATGAAAAAATTGATAAATGTAATTTTCGTGATTCTATTAGCTGGAATTATAAATGCACAAACAGCTGATGAAGTCGTTCAAGAAATTCAGACAAAATTTTCTACAATAAATGATTTAAAAGCGAATTTCATTCAGACGATCTATTCTTCCGAGAAAAAAAAGCCAACGATCTTAACAGGTAAATTTTATTTTAAAAAGGATAACAGCCTTAGAATTGAAGTCAAAGACAGACTAATCGTTTCTAACGGCGTTACCGTTTGGAACTTCAATAAATCAACGAACAAAGTGATAATTTCCAAATACGACAATGATTACACGAATTTTTCTCTCCCGGAAATTATCAATTCCTATCCTGATATGTGTGATAAAGAAATTGTAGAAAGGAAACCCGGGGTTACTGAAATAAAATTAACTCCTAAAGATGATCGGCTTAACTTTAAATCTGTACTAATATCTGTTGATAAAAATGATGTAATTACAAAAGTTGAGATCACAGATTTCAATAATATGAAGTTCGTTTTCGAATTAGATTCAGTTCAACTTAACAACAAGCTATCGGGGCAATTATTTAATTTTGAACCTTCTGAAGGAGTTGAAGTAATTGACCTCAGATAAAAAAAAAAGCTCTAAAGTTAAAAAAATTTTAGGGTACATAATCCCGGTACTGCTTACGCTGTTTTTTCTTTATCTAACATTTAAAGATGTAGATATGGGAAAAGCCCTAGAGATAATAGCCAATTCATCACTTGTTTGGTTTATTATTTTCATCATGTCATTTTATATCTCGCACATCATTAGGGCATTACGCTGGAAAGTGATGCTTCGTTCAACTAAAGAGGACACTTCATTGCTCTATCTACTAGGCGCAATTATGATAGGTTACGGTGTTAATAGTTTTGTCCCGCGTCTTGGTGAATTTTACCGGGGAATGTTTGCCGGCAGATGGGAGGATATATCCCGCTCGTCAGTACTTGGTACCATAGTTGTTGAACGCGTGATCGATATTCTTATACTTGGAGTTTCGGTTTTAGCTAGTGTAATTATTTATCCGGGAAGTCTTTACAATGATGTGTTCTGGCTCAAGTCCGCTTTATACTTTGGGTTTCTTGGAATTATTCTGATCATTGCTGTTATTATTCTGCTCGTTAAGTTTAAACATAAGTTCTATGACTGGATAGTTAAGTTTGTCGGACGCTTTTCAGAAAAAGCGGCAAAAAGGTTATCATATATTTTCGAAATGCTGATCGATGGATTTGCTACAATAAAAGGAGTCCGAAATTATTTGTGGGTCATTATTTTTTCGGTGGCTATGATGCTGAGCTATGGATTGAGTTCTTATTTGGGATTTTTTGTGCTCAATTTTAGTTCATCTTATGAAGTGAGTTTTGGAATGGCTTGGGTTGTAATGACGATAAGTGCTTTTGGCGTTATTATTCCTACTCCAGGCGGAGCCGGATCATATCATTTTATAGTCAAATCAGTTCTTGTAGGATTGTTCGCCTTCACTCAGGAAGCCGGTTCAGCTTATGCTTTACTTACTCATACAGTATCAATAATTGTGTTTGTAGTTTCAATGTTTGGCTTTATTGCATATATCAATAGATATAGAGCAAAACTAGGATTTCCTAAGGAAAATTTCTTTTCAGTTATTAGAGGTGAGACAACAGGAATATGAAAAAAATTGTATTTATTTTATTGGTTTTCTTCGTAACTAAAAATATATCTGCACAGGTTGATATTGCAGCGGGGATGGGAATAAGTTTTCTAACTAATAGTTCATTGAATGATTATTTCAATATGTCTTTCCCGTCTGAGAAAAAACAACCTACATTCAGTTCCACAGCAGAATTTTATTTGGAAGCTGATTTTTCTGTTACACCCACTTTTCAACTTGGCATAGAGGATGTGTATACCTTATACAGTTATAATACATCTATAGGATTTACAAACTATGAACTGGAATACGGTCATCATAAACCGTCATTGCTGGCATACTATGTAATAAATGGAGAAGGATATAAATTCAAGTTCGGCGGCGGTGCGGGAATAAGGATTATTGATCTAAGTGAAAAGATAATCCTTACAGAAAATTATTCCACAATTGGATATGGATTATTACTAAGAGCTCAAGGGCATACAAAATTAGGAGGAAATTTTTACGCGAATGTCGGTGGTACTATGCGTTTTGATTTCCCGGGAGAACCGGCTAATGGTGAGCGGAACTTGCATAACAGCGTTATTAATGAAAATGTCAACATAAACTCTTTTTCAGTAAGTGTTGATATAGGTGTTTCATATTTCTTTTAAGAGGTGAATAGTTGAGTTATTTAGAAGCGTTATTTTTAGGTATTGTTCAGGGACTGACAGAATTCCTACCGATCAGCAGTACAGGGCATTTAACAATTATAGGCAAACTTATGGGTTTGATATCTGCAGAAAATCCTGAGAGGTGGACTTCATTTATTGCGGTCATTCAACTCGGGACACTCCTGGCAATTATTATTTATTTTTGGAAAGACCTTTGGAATATTTTTATCACTTTTTTGAAAGAGAATTTACTTGAGAGAAAAAAATATTCTGAGCAAGATATGAATTCAAAGATGGGATGGTTCATAATTCTCGGGTCAATACCGGTTGCAATAATAGGGCTTGGCTTCAAGGATGCTATTGAAGGTGCCTTTACAAAAAACTTGTATGTAATTGCAACAAGTTTAATTGTTCTTGGATTAATTCTTGCTTTTGCCGAAAGGGTTGGAAAATTCAAACGTGAAATGAAGGATATCACTTGGAAAGATTCTTTACTTATTGGATTTGCACAATCACTGGCTCTGATACCAGGTTCATCCCGCTCCGGTACAACTATTACAGCAGGTATTTTTGTCGGGCTTAAAAGAGAGACCGCTGCACGGTTTTCTTTTCTGCTAAGTGTTCCGGCAATACTCGGAAGCGGTCTTTTGGAATTTTACAGTTCCTTGGAATACATACAGACAGATGGATTAATAACTTTAGCAATTGCAACAATCGCCTCAGCAGTGAGCGGTTATATAACAATTGCATTCTTATTATCATATTTGAAAAAGCATTCAACTATGGTTTTTGTCTATTATAGAGTTTTTATAGGTATCGCAATTTTCATTCTAATTGGATTAAACATAATAAGTGCATAAGAGGAAAACAATGAAGCAAATAATTTTTATACTTTTGTCCCTGATGTTTTTTGCATGCAGCGGGGATAAAACATCTACAGAAAAAATCGGTAAAAAGTCATTAACTAAAGCAGAGGAAAAAGTGAAAGAACTAATGAATCTTAAAGATAACGAAAAATTAGTCGCGACAATCAAAACAAATATGGGCGATATAGAGCTTGAGCTTTTTGCAAGGAGAGTTCCTAAAACGGTTGAGAATTTTGTTGGGTTAGCAACAACAGGCAAATATGATAATATCATATTTCATCGTGTAATACCTGATTTCATGTTACAGGGTGGAGACCCTACAGGAACAGG
>JAADIB010000377.1 GCA_013151565.1 Chlorobiota bacterium | reverse complement strand
AGCAATTCCCCCTCTTAGTGGATATGCCGCTGATACGATTGTTATTTTCTGCATTGAACTACTTTTGAATAATTGAGGAGAAATAATTTAAAATCTGAAATCAAATTATTTTTGTTCCTTTATCGAATATTCACTATCGTCATGCGAATTATGAACCATAAACTCACCGAGCAATCCCACTGCAAAGAACTGAACACCAACTACAATTAAAAGTCCACCAAGTGCTAAAAGCGGTCTGTTATATAACGGCGTACCGTTTATCCACCACTCATAAGATAAATATGCACTTATAACAAATCCGACAAAGAATGCAATGGCGCCCATAAAGCCAAACAAATGCATCGGGCGGCTAATATATCTAGTAGTAAAAATGACTGTGAGTAAATCGACAAATCCTTTAAAAAATCTTGAAATGCCAAACTTGGTTTTCCCATATTTTCTCGGATGATGTTTTACAACAATTTCCGTGATCTTGAATCCCTGCCATCCGGCTAGTACAGGAACATATCGATGAAGTTCACCGTAAATATCAACACTTCTTACAACTTCCTTCCTGTAGCCCTTTAATCCGCAATTAAAATCATGAATTTTAATACCACTCATTAGTCGAGTCATATAATTAAAAAATTTGGATGAGTGTTTTTTAATAAACGGATCGTGTCTGATTTTTTTCCAACCGGATACCAGATCGTATCCCTCGTCAAGTTTAGCTAATAGGTTTGGTATCTCTGCCGGATCGTCCTGAAGATCGGCATCCATAGTAATTACGGCATCCCCGCTTACATGTTTAAATCCAAGCTGTAATGCCGCCGACTTTCCATAATTCTTTCTAAAACTGATAAATTTAATTTTATTATCCGTTCTTGCCATTTCTTTAATGATCTCTAATGATTTATCAGTACTGCCGTCATCAACAAGCATTATTTCATAACCAATATCAATCTTTTTCAGCGCATTTCTGATTTCAGTAATTAAAGGATTAAGGGATTCTTCCTCATTAAACAAGGGGACTAAAATCGATACTTTTTTAAATGAGCACTTTTTTAGATTGTCCTTATTCTGATTATAGTAACGTTTATACGGACGTCTGGAATATTTTTTCTTTTGTCTCTGCGGATTATTTGATTCAGGTTTTGTATTGCTTTCGTTTGTCACTTAATTAACTATATTATTAATATTGAAAAATAAAATTAATCTAATATATGGCTAAAATCAATTTGGGAATAAGTAATTATTTAAGAAATCAAAATATAACGAGTAAGAGATAATGGGCAGAATTGTATACTGGGGATTAATAAGAACCGTAATAACTGTCTTTCTTTTATGGATAAGTTACGATTATCTTTATAATAGATACTGGTGGATAATTGCCGGTGTAGTAGTGTATGTCATTATTATTCATCCAATTGTATCACAATATAAATCATTTACAAAAAAGAACGAGACAGTTATAAAAGATTCACTATGCTCAAGATGCAAGCATTTTGATGAAACCGCAGTATTATGTATGAAATATGACAAACATCCTACCGAAGATTATATCCCATGTGAAGGAGTCGACTGGGAGCCTAAATAAATTTCATAAATAATGAATCTCCTACCGCAAGCGGCGGGGAATTCATCTCTTGTCCACCTTTCGCTGATTAAAAGATTTGTTGTCTATTTTTCTAAGAAATTTATTAAGAAATTAAATATGTTTTGAAATTAGATTATCGAATCATTAACAAAACGAGGAAAATATGAAAAAAGTATTTTTACTATTATTAACCTTTAGTATGGGAAACCTGATTGTAGCTCAAGAAGCCGATTCAACTCTTAATAAATGGACTCCATCATTACTTTTGTCGCTGAACCTTAGTCAAATCGCATTTCAGGATTGGTCCAAAGGCGGTGAAAGTGCTTTTTCTTTCACGCTAGGAGGTGATTGGGTGATGAACTACAAAGCTTCTAACTGGTCTTTTAAAAATCAATTGAAAGGTGAATGGGGACAATCAAAACAAGGAACGGATATAAAAAAAATCACGTCAAATTATGCATTTAATGAAACAGTCTTTTATTATGATCCGGATTGGTTATTTGTTCCATTTGCCAGTAACTTAATACGAACACCTATAAGCAATGGCTTTGATTACAGTGAAGAGGTGAAGAAGCAGATAGTCGCATTTTTCGATCCCGGCTATATAACTCAGACCGTTGGGTTTGCCTATGATAAGTCAGAGGTTATTAAAACAAGGTTAGGTATTGCATTCGAGGAAAGTTTTTCAAATAAGTTTGCAGCTCAATATACTGACGATAAAGAAACCGCTGAACTTGAAACGTTTAGATATGAAACCGGTATTGAAAGTATGACAGATCTCAATTTAAAGTTAGATGACAATGTTGTATACAAAAGTAAGTTGCGTTTATTTTCAGGATTTGATCGTATGAAAGTTTGGGATGTTGCATGGGATAATACATTCACAGCAGAAGTTAATAAATGGCTAAATGTAAGTCTTAGTTTTATTCTAGTTTATAAAGTAAGTGAATCTCTAAGAACCCAGATGCAGGAAGGACTTCAAGTTGGAATAGTATATAATCTTTTCTAATTTTCTTAAGTGACTGATTCAGGTTCTGCCGGGTCAGTCACTTAATTGTTACACCGATTCTGAAAATTTCCATCTCTAAAATCTAAACATTCAATGTTTTTTTATTAACTTCATAGTTTGATTAATAGTAATAATTCATGACATCTTCAAAAAACATATTATCCAACAAAACCCTTATTATTAAAGGCGCCCGGCAGCATAATCTAAAAAATATTGATCTCGAACTTCCGAGGAATAAACTAATTGTTGTTACAGGAGTCAGCGGCAGCGGGAAGTCATCTTTAGTTTTTGATACTATTTATGCAGAGGGACAAAGAAGATATGTTGAATCTCTTTCTTCTTATGCCCGCCAGTTTTTAGAAAGGATGAACAAACCTGATGTTGATTATATATACGGAATAAGTCCGGCGGTAGCTATTGAACAGAAACGAGGCGCTCGGAATCCTCGCTCGACTGTAGGAACAACTACCGAGATATATGATTACATGAGACTTCTCTTTGCAAAAATTGGGAAAACCATCTGTTTCAATTGCGGAAAAGTTGTAAAGAAAGATTCAGTTAAAACTGTTACCGAATGGTTAGAAACCCAAGATGAGAATTCTAAGTTTTATATAGGATTTCCACTTCATTCCCACGAGGGAAGAACTGTTAAAGAAGAACTTGACCTTTTAATGAAACGCGGATTTTTTAGAGTATTTAACAAAACCAAACTTTTAGATTTAAACGAGTTAAAATCTTTTCCCCGTTCAAAGAAAAATTTAATTGTCGTAGTAGAAAGATTCAAGATCAAGCCAGGTAAGGTGAGAGAACAGCTTGCCGAATCAATCGAAATTACATTTAAAGAAGGTGAAGGACGACTTACAATTATTAACGCAGATAATAACTCTATAAAAAATTTCACTCAATTTTATGAATGCTGCGATATCAGATATGAAGAGCCTGAACCAAGATTTTTCTCATTTAATAATCCTTTTGGGGCATGCCCGGTATGTCAAGGTTTTGGCAAAACTGTTGGGTTCGATAAAAACTTGATAATCCCAAACCCGAAACTGACTTTACTGGAAGGAGCAATTGCACCATGGAGAACAGTGAAATTCAGCAAGTATTTAAGAGATTTAGTAAGGGTTGCTTCTGAATATAAAATTCCCTTAAATATTCCATTTGAAAAATTAAACACCGAGCAGGTCGATTTGATCTTTAACGGTTGCAAAGGATTTGTTGGAATAAATAAGTTTTTTGAAAAGCTTGAACGAAAAACATATAAAATGCATATCAGAATTTTGCTCAGCAAATATCGCGGTTATACCAAATGTACTGCCTGCAAAGGCTCCAGACTGCGGCGTGAAGCTCTGCAGGTTAAAGTAAACAATTACTCAATACATGATATTGTAACACTTTCAATTATTAATGCGCTTGATTTTTTTAATTCTGTAAAACTAAGCGATTATGAAATTGCCGTCGGTGAAAAGATATTGGACGAGATTAAAAAGCGGCTGACTTTTCTCAATGAAGTTGGTTTGGGATATCTTTCACTCGATAGATTGAGCAGTACTTTATCTGGTGGAGAAACGCAGCGCATTAACCTGGCAACATCGCTCGGTTCTGCTTTGATGGGGACTTTATACGTTTTGGATGAACCGAGTATAGGTCTGCACCCGCGTGATAATTCCAGACTTATAAATATTTTAAAATCACTTAGAGATATCGGTAATACCGTTATTGTTGTTGAACACGACCATAAAATGATGAAGGAATCGGATGTGATTGTTGATATCGGTCCGAAAGCCGGTATTCACGGGGGCGAAGTGATTTTTATCGGAGACTACAACTCGATACTAAAAGATAAAAACTCACTTACCGGGAAATATCTTTCAAAGAAATTGGAAATACCGGTTCCTAAATCAAGGAATACCGAAAAAACAAATACCATAAAAATAATTGGTGCTTCGGAACACAACTTAAAGAATATTGATGTGGAAATTCCTCTGAATAAATTTGTTGTTATAACAGGAGTGAGCGGTTCCGGGAAAAGCACACTTATTCATGATATTCTTTACGGAGGAATAATTAAATCGTTCGGAGGAAATCCAAAAGCAATCGGAAAATTTTTAGAGATAACAGGTAAAAAGTTTATCCATGATGTTGAGATAGTTGACCAAACTCCAATCGGTAAATCACCAAGGTCAAACCCGATCAGTTATGTTAAGGGTTACGAGCATATCAGAATTCTTTTTGCATCAACGCCACAAGCCCGGTCGCGCGGATACAAACCAGGATATTTTTCATTCAACGTTCCAGGCGGAAGATGTGATACATGCCAAGGTGAAGGATTCGTAAAAATTGAGATGCAGTTCTTAGCCGATCTTTATCTTGAGTGTGAATCATGCGGCGGAACAAGATTCAAAAAGGAAGTTAGAGAAATAACATTCCGGGGTAAAAACATCGTTGATGTATTGAACATGACTGTTGACGAAGCAATTGAATTTTTTGAAACTCAGCCGAAAATATTAAAGTACTTGGAAATACTTTCACAAGTAGGGTTGGGTTACATAAAACTTGGACAGCCGTCGAACACGTTGTCAGGCGGAGAAGCCCAAAGAATAAAACTCGCTCAGCATTTATCGGTTCAAAAAGAAAAGCATCCCACATTATTCATTTTTGACGAACCAACAACAGGCTTGCACTTTCATGACATCTCAAAACTGCTTGATAGTTTCTATCTTCTGCTGGAAAAGAATAATTCCATTGTAATAATTGAGCACAACCTTGATATAATAAAGTGTGCAGATCATATAATTGATCTCGGTCCGGAAGCAGGTGACGAAGGGGGAAACATTGTTGCAGTCGGGACACCGGAAGATATCATTAAAAATCCTGACTCACACACCGGAAGATATTTGAAAGAGTATCTGAAATAGTTGCCTATTTTTTAAGCTGGACAACTTTCTGAGAATTTACAAATTCCAAATTAACAATACTATAATCACGTATATCTGTGTTTACTTCAACA
>JAADIB010000164.1 GCA_013151565.1 Chlorobiota bacterium | reverse complement strand
AATTTTTTAGAAATGAAAATCAAGTAGAAATTAAAGTTAATAAATAAAGAGAGAAAAGATTGTTTAAAGCAACTGTAATTGTTAGAAAACGTCCTAAAATTTTGGATCCGCAAGGTAAAGCTGTTGAACAAGGAGCTAAGCACCTTGGGTTCAATAATGTACTTAAAACTAGAATTGGGAAGTATATCGAATTTTTTGTTGATACTGATGATAGAGAAGCCGCCAATAACGAAGTTAAGCAATATTGTGAAAAATTGCTGGTCAATCCTAATATCGAAGATTTTGAATATAAAATTGAAGTGGTGGAATGAGTATTAAGTTTGGCGTTGTTGTTTTCCCGGGATCTAACTGCGATCATGATGCTTATTATGCCACTAAAAAAATATTGGAATTTGATTCGGAATTTTTATGGCATAAAGATACCGATCTCAAAGGCAGCAATGTAATAATTTTACCTGGCGGATTTTCGTACGGAGATTATTTGAGAACCGGTGCAATTGCACGTTTCTCCCCTATTATGAATTCGGTTATCGACTTTGCTAATAAGGGTGGAATTGTGATTGGGATTTGTAACGGTTTCCAAATTTTATTGGAAGCTGGGCTTTTACCAGGTGTTCTATTAAAGAATATCTCAACAAAGTTCATATGTAAAGATGTTTATGTAAAAGTTGAATCGAAGAATACTATTTTTACTAATTCGATTAAACATGATGTGCTTAAAATACCAATTGCGCATGGCGACGGCAATTACTTTGCAAGTGATAATGTTCTGAAAGAACTTGAAGATAATGATCAAATAGTTTTTAAGTATTCTTCATCAGAAAGTAATATTAGTGCAGAAGTTAATCCTAATGGATCAAAATTGAATATTGCTGGTATAACAAATAAAAACAGGAACGTACTTGGAATGATGCCTCATCCGGAAAGAGCAACAGATCCTATTTTGAAAAAATCGGATGGCGCAAATATTTTTAGATCAATAGCAAATAATTTACTTAAATAAACTGAGGTTAAAATGTTTGGGAACTTAGGACCTATGGAAATATTCATAATTGTAGCTGCAATACTTATTTTATTCGGCGCAAAAAAAATTCCGGAATTTGCTAAAGGAATTGGCAAAGGAATGAAGGAATTCAAAAAAGCTGTTAAAGAAGTTGAAGAAGATATCAAGCTTGATGACGACAATGATGAGCAAAAGAAAGCATAATTGATATTAACTTTGAAGGTCTATAATTGTTGAGTTACAAAAATATTCTCGATAAGCAGGCAAAAATAAAATCCAATGAACTTTCCTTAACTGAAAATGTTCAATATTTTCTATCAAGAATAAACGATCAAAAAGATATTAATGCATTTAATTTTATCTTTGAGGATGTTCTGGATGATGCAAAAGTAGTTGAAGAAAAAATTCATGATGGAACTGCAGGTAAACTTGCCGGTATGGTGATTGCCGTAAAAGATGTTCTATCCATCAAAGACAGACCGCTTGCCTGCTCATCAAATATACTTAAAGGATTTAAATCCATTTATTCCGCCACATCTGTGCAAAAACTTATTGACGAAGATGCATTGATAATTGGAAAAACGAATTGCGATGAATTCGCTATGGGTTCATCCAATGAAAACTCTGCTTTCGGTAATGTCCTTAATCCGGTTGATAAAACACGTGTCCCCGGTGGATCGAGCGGAGGTTCTGCTGCTGCTGTTGCTGCTGGCTTTTGCGATGTAGCTCTCGGTACGGATACTGGCGGATCTATTCGGCAGCCAGCTTCATTCTGCGGTGTGTTCGGTTTAAAACCAACATACGGAAGAGTTTCACGATATGGATTGACTGCATTTGCATCATCTTTCGATTCAATCGGTGCATTTGCCAATAATGTTGAAGATATTGCTGCTGTGATGAATGTAATGTCTGGTAAAGATGATCTTGATTCAACAAGCATCAATGAACCTACTCCAGAATTTAATATCGAATCCAATATTTCCAGAAAAATAAAAGTTGGGATTCCCCAAGAATATTTTTCTGAGGGATTAAATGATGAAGTAAAAAAAAGCATTGAAGATTACATCAGTGATATATCTTCGGACAAAGTTGAATTTATTGATATACACTTGAAGCACAACGATTACGCAATTGCAACTTATTACATTCTCACTACTGCCGAAGCCTCTGCGAATCTTTCACGGTATGACGGTGTTAGATTCGGTTATAGGCATGAAAATCCTGAAGATCTGAATGAGATGTACACTTTGACAAGAAGCGAAGGATTCGGTGACGAAGTAAAGAGAAGAATTATGCTCGGAACGTACGTGCTTTCTTCCGGATATTACGATGCATATTACCGCAAAGCTCAAAAAGTAAGAAGACTGATAAAAGAAGACTTCACCAATGCCTTTGAGCAAGTTGATATTATATTAACACCCACTTCCCCGTTTACTGCTTTCAAGATCGGGGAAAAGTCTTCTGATCCGATGCAAATGTATTTAAGTGATATTTATACTACATCGATAAATTTAGCCGGAATTCCGGCAATCAATATTCCAATTGGATTTGATTCAAATGATCTGCCTATTGGAGTTCAACTAATAGCTAATCAGTTTGAGGAAAACTTACTTCTTCAAACCGTTAAATTTTTTAATAAATCTTAAAGGAAAATAAATGACCGAACAAAATAATATAAATACATGTATCAGTTGTAATAGAGATGAAACTGTTGTGCCACTGGTTGCTATAACTTTTTCACAAAATTCCACTTGGATTTGTACACAATGTCTCCCGACATTAATTCACGATCCGCAGAGACTTACTGATAAATTCAAAGATATGACTACTGAAAATCCCCCTGAACCATTGAATTAATTATAATTTTTGATAGAAATTTTATAAGTTTTGAGATAAATTTTTATAGTATAAATTAACAAGGAAATTAAAATGAGTATCCTGCTTGAAAAAAGAACTAAAGTTATTGTACAGGGAATTACCGGTAGTGAAGGTTCATTTCATACACTTCAAATGATTGAATACGGAACCAAAGTTGTTGGCGGTGTTACTCCTGGTAAAGGCGGAAAAGACTTTCACGGTGTTCCGATTTTTAACACTGTTGCCGATGCGGTAAATGAAACTAAAGCAACAGCCTCTGCTATCTTTGTACCTCCGGCATTTGCTGCGGATGCAATTCTAGAAGCCGCTAATTCCGGTATTAAATTGATTGTCTGTATCACTGAAGGAATTCCTGCAAATGATATGGTCAAAGTTTATAATGTTATTAAAAATATGGATGTTAGACTTATTGGTCCTAACTGTCCTGGAATAATTTCACCTGGAAAAGCAAAGATTGGTATCATGCCCGGATTTATCCATAAACAAGGCAAAGTTGGAGTTATATCACGCAGCGGTACTCTGACATATGAAACTGTAAAACAATTAAGCGATCTTAAAATTGGTCAGTCAACTAGTGTCGGTATTGGTGGCGACCCAATTATCGGCTCACAATTTATTGATGTTATTAAACTTTTCGATGAAGATCCAAATACCGAAGGTATAGTAATGATAGGTGAAATTGGGGGAAGCGCTGAAGAAGAAGCCGCCGCTTACATTAAAAAACATGTAAAAAAACCTGTGGTCGGTTTCATTGCCGGTAGAACTGCACCTCCGGGAAGAAGAATGGGTCATGCCGGTGCTATTATTTCCGGCGGTAAAGGTACAGCTGCTGAAAAAATGAAAGCTATGAAAAGAGCTGGCATTCATGTGGTTGAATCCCCTGCTGAAATCGGTATTACAATGAAAAAAGCCTTGGATAGTAGAAAGTAGATCTATCTAATTCTGATAATCAAAAATATTTAATGCACTTCTTTAGTTTTTTTCTTTGGAAGTGCATTATTTTTATAAGACAAATGAAATATTTATTAAATTAAATAGGAATATATTATGGGTAACAGAACTCTTGCAATATTAAAACCTGACTGCGTTAGAAAAAATCTTATAGGTCAAGTTATAACAAAAATTACAGAAGCCGGTTTTAAAGTAAAAGGAATGAAAATGGTTCGTCTCACAAATGAATCTGCTGGCGGTTTTTATGAAATACATAAAGAAAGACCTTTCTTCAACGATCTTTTAGCTTATATGACATCTGGTCCTTGTGTACCGATAGCTCTTGAAAAAGAAAATGCAGTTGAAGATTTCAGAAAACTTATTGGAGCAACTAACCCGGAGCAAGCTGAAGAAGGAACGATCCGCAAGTTGTACGCAGAAAACATTGAGCAAAACATAATTCATGGTTCTGATTCAGATGAAAATGCTGCGATAGAAATTGCGCATTTCTTTTCAAGAAAAGAATTATTAGAAAACTATTCGGACTAGTATTATGTATAAAGAAGTTCAACATTCAAAATCGTCATTTTTCAAACCTCAGAATTTAATTAATAGAATTGTTGAGCTTTTTACTATTATAAACAAGTTCAAATATAGAATCATATTTTATTTATTACTAAGCACTTATATGATTCCATCTAATATATTTTCTCAAAGTGTAGATGTTACTGTTGGAGCGGATCTACTAGTTTCAGAGGAATTTAGACTTATTGAAAATAAGAATATTGGAATCGTAACTAACCATTCTGCTGTACTGAATAATGGTGTTCACTTAGTAGATACACTAAATAATCTTGATAATGTTAAAATTTTAGCATTGTTTGGACCGGAGCATGGGATACGTGGGAATGCTCCGGACGGTCAGACGATCAAAGACGGATTTGATGCAAAAACTAATATTCCAGTTTATTCACTTTATGGGAAAATTCGCCAGCCAACAAAAGAAATGCTTAAAGGTATTGATGTTTTGATCTTTGACATACAAGATATTGGAGCACGCTATTATACTTTTATATCAACCCTTTATTACACACTTATTTCTGCAGCAGAGAATGATATTCCTATAATAGTTTTGGATAGACCAAACCCGATAGGCGGAATTATCGTTGACGGACCTATTCGTAAAGAAAAGTTCAAATCGTTTGTTGCTATTGCCCCAATCCCTATTCAGCATGGTATGACAATTGGTGAGCTTGCTATTATGTTTAATCAAGAAGGATGGCTTGGAAAAGGGTTAAAAGCAAAATTAACTGTTGTTAAAATGAAAGGTTGGCAAAGAGGTTTATTTTTTGACCAGTGTAATTTACCTTGGATAAAACCATCTCCGAATATTCCATCATTGAATACTGCAATTCTTTATCCGGGTATGTGTTTGTTAGAAGGAGTGAATGTATCCGAAGGACGCGGCACCTATTCCCCTTTCTTAACTTTCGGAGCTCCCTACATTAACTCAAATAAACTTCTGACAGAATTAAACAAACTGCCTCATAATGGTTTGGAATTATCAGATACATCTTTTACACCAAGATCTATTAAGAACATGTCCACAAATCCTAAGTATAAAGGCATTAAATGCAATGGGATCAAAATAAATGTTGTAAATGAGAGAGATGTAAAAGCATTAAGATTTGGGATAAAAGTTCTATATGCAATTCATAAACTCTATCCGGATGATTTTCAATTTCGAAGAAACTGGCTTGATAAACTTTTCGGAGATACTTATTT
>JAADIB010000116.1 GCA_013151565.1 Chlorobiota bacterium | reverse complement strand
TCCTCTGCAATTGCAGGAAAGATCACATTTGAAGAAAATTATCTCGATACTGAAATTTATGCAGACATTAAAACTCTTCCAAAACCTGAACGTCCGAAAGCAGAAGTAAAAATAATTTCAGGCTTTCCTGAAGTGATTGAAGGTGATATGATTTACTGTCCTCAAGACAATATGAATACCGACGGGATTTATCCCGGTAAATACACTTATGTTGATGACTTCACACCGCAAGATCAAGCACGAGTTGTGATGGAAAACTATGATCCGGAATTTGGTAAGATCGTTAAAGAAGGTGATATTCTTGTAGGAGGTTTTAACTTCGGAACGGGAAGTTCGCGTGAGCAGGCTGCAACAGCATTAAAATACCGCGGTATTCAACTTGTGATCACTGGGTCCGCAAGTCAGACTTATATGCGTAATGCTCTCAATAATGGCTTTCTTGTTCTTGAAGTCCCGGTATTGGTAAATGACTTCAAGAATAAATTCACTGAAGATAAATTGACTATTCAAACCGGAATAAAAGCAACTATCGATTTCAAGAATTCTAAAATAATTACTGGCGATTCACAGTATTCCATTAGTCCAGTTGGAACTGCTGCACAAGAATTAGTTGTTGTAGGAGGTTTGGAAAACTGGGTAAAGAAACAGCTTTAAATTCTGGAGATACCTTAAACCAAAATTCATCATTATACATTCCTAATGACGAATTTTGACTAAAATACGTTTTAAATAGATCAAGATGTATTTATCTTGACATTAGCTTATTCATTTCGTAACTTTTTTATAATTATGAAGTAATATTTCCGCCTTGAGAAGAAATATTCTGAATCCAGAATCGATTTTCCTCTCCACATCTTTTGAGTTTCTCACAAGGTACTATACTCTCTTTTAAGAACACCGATCTTTGTTGATTGATTTACGAATTAGATTTTATTTTAAAAATATTTAAGTAAAATATTTCTAGATGTTGATTATAGTTTTCAGTTTTTGTTTTATTAAAGCTCTAATCAAATTTTTCAGATAAAAAAATAATCGTCACATCACAAAATACATAGTTCATTAAATCTTAAAGGAGGTCAGTATTATGAAAAAAATCTTATTATTTTTTCTACCAGTTCTATTTTTACAATTTACTTCATTCTCGTCATCTCAAGCTGCAACTACATTCCCATTTTTTGATGACGTTGAGGATAGCGCCACAACATATTCAAATTGGGATAGAGATACAACCATTTGGGATATTAAGATCACCAACGCACACAGTGGACAACAAGTATGGGCTATGGGCTCAGCAACTGGTCAGTATCAATATTTAACTTTAGCTTCTGCAATTGATCTATCATCAGCCCCTAATCCATACTTCGCTTTTTGGGTAAAAAAAGGAAATGGAGGTACGGGAGCACTTAGTATAGAGGTTTCTGATAATGGCGGAACTTCTTGGACAAACTTATATCAACCAAGTTTTAGCGGTGCATTGTATACACGTTTTCAAGTTTCCCTTAATAATTATCGTCAATCGAACATATTGGTACGTATTGGATGTTATGCACCTTATGGGGACACTTATTTTATTGATGATATATTATTAGACAATGCACCTACACCGCAATATTTTATTCAATCTGACCCGACAAGCAATGGAATGAAAGTACGTTGGGGTCAATCCACTGCACCAGACTTCTATAAATATAAAGTCGTACTTTCAACCACTGCAAATAAAATAAATGATTTTTTCGCCACTTCTTATATAAATAAACGCGAAGAAGTTAAAGTTTTTGAAATATATTCAAAAGCAACTGTTGATACAATTCTAACAGATCTAGCTTTCACAAATATGCGATATTATGGAAAGATTTATGAACAAGACACACAAGACCTTATTAATCAAGGTTCTGATGCAGTGGATCTTTCAACACTATTTGATGTAACACCTGAGATCGCTCCTTTTGTTGAAACTTTTGAAGGAACATATAAATGGGCAGCTGATATTCCTTGGGGAGTCACAACTGCTGATGCAGCTGAAATAGGTCATAGTCCGTCACACGCTTTTGAAGATAGTCCCGGAAATAATTATCCGGCTTATGCAGATAGACGTTTAGTTTTCCAAGTGGATTTAGCTTCGGTAGATAGACCTATACTACGATTTAACCATAAATATTCCTTTGATGAAATGCGTGACTTTGGGTCAATAAATGTTTCAAGCGATAACTCTACTTGGACTAATTTGACCAGCATTACAGAAAATAGCAGCGGTGTATGGGAGAGCAGAGAGTTCGATATAGGGATATTAAAACAGCAAAATACTGGTTATGTAATGTTTCAAACTTTCTCCAATGCCAATAATGAACGAGATGGTTGGCATCTAGATGATGTTGAGATATTTAATAATTCTAAAACAACATCATTTCCATTTTTTGATGATGTTGAAGTTGACACATTTTCACATAATTCTTGGATCGATGGCATATATAACATTAAAATTACTAATGCACATAGCGGTCAGAATGTATGGGCTCTTGAACCATCAGGTGGTCAATACAATTATTTAACTTTAGCAGGCACATTAAATTTATCCAGTGCTTCTAATCCTTATGTATCTTTTTGGGCAAAGAAGGGTGATGGCGGTACAGGTGCAGTAAGCATAGAAGTTTCTGACAATGCAGGTAAAACTTGGTCTATATTGTCTCAGGGGAATTTTACCGGTGCGCTTTTCACTCGCTTTCAAGTTTCTCTTGCCGATTATAAACGTAACAATATAGTAGTACGTATTGGATGTTATTCGCCTTACGGAAGTACTTATTTTATAGATGATATATTAATTGATAATGCACCGACACCACAATCTTTTATTTTATCTAACCCGGCTAGTACTGGTATGAAAGTACAATGGGGTCAATCTACTGCTCCTGACTTCTATAAATACAAAGTTGTACTTTCAACCACTGCAAATAAAATAAATGATTTTTTCGCAACTTCTTACATAACTAGACGTGAAGAAGTTAAAGTTTTTGAAATATATTCAAAAGAAACTCTCGATACGATCATTACTGATCTTGCGTTTACAAATGTTAAGTACTATGGTAAAATATACGAACAGGACACACAAGATCTAATAAATCAAGGTTCCGATAAAGTAGAACTCTCAACCCTTTTTGATGTGACGCCTGAGATAGCTCCTTTTATTGAAACATTTGAAGGAACATATAAATGGGCTGCAGATATGCCGTGGGCAGTAACTACTGCTGATTCTGCCGATTCCGGACACACTGCACCACATGCTTATGAAGATAGTCCCGGAAATAATTATCCACCTAATGCAGATAGACGCTTAATATTTCAAGTGGATCTATCAGCAGTACAAAGACCAGTTTTAAGATTTAACCATAAATATTCCTTTGAAGAAATGCGTGACTATGGTTCTATCTATTTTTCAACGGATAATTCTAAATTGATTACTGTAGCTTCATTTACAGGTAATTCCAACAATGTATGGGAATCAAGGGAATTTGATGTCGGAGGGCTGATGCAGCAGAATACCGGTTATATACTATTCCAAACGTATTCCACTGCGAATACTGAGAAAGACGGCTGGCATATTGATGACGTTGAAATTTATAATAATCAAAAACGATTTGGACTTCCGATTGTTGATAGTGTAGAAATTGATTCCGATTCAAAAGCACTCTGGGTTAATGGACATTGGAATATAAAGATTACAAACGCAGTAAGCGGCGATCAAGTTTGGGCTCTAGAACCGGTTGGTGGTCAATATAATTATTTAACATTAGCAGGAATAGAAGATCTAACTGGTGCTCCAAAACCATATTTATCTTTCTGGATTAAAAAGGAGAATGGAGGTACTGGAGCCTTCAGTATGGAAATTTCTACAGACGGAGGTATAACTTGGGGTATTTTATCTCAGCAATCATTTAGTGGGAACGACTATGTGAATTATACTTTTTCTTTGGCAGATTACAGAGATCCAAGAGTTGCTCTGAGAATTGGTGCATATTCTCCATATGGTAGTACATATTTAATGGATGATATAACCATCGCTGATTCTACCGGATATACTACCGATATTAAAGATAAGGTAGGAATAATTCCTGAGGTTTATGAATTAAGCCAAAATTATCCTAATCCTTTTAATCCGTCAACAACTATTAGGTACGCTATTCCAGCCGAGAGTAAGGTATCTCTAAAAATCTATAACACTCTGGGACAGTTAGTAAGAACGTTAGTAAATAACGATCAAGCCCCAGGTTATCACGAAGTTGTTTTCAATGCAGAGAATCTTCCTTCCGGTGTTTATTTTTATACAATAATGGCTAATTCATCTAACGGTAAAAGCGAATATGTTAATACTAAAAAGCTATTACTATTAAAATAGTTTAGTGATTTTATAAATTTATTCAAGACCGCTGTAATGGCGGTCTTTTTTTTAATCACAATTTTTCTACCTTGATTATTAAACAAATTATACTCATTTTATAAGTAACTAAAATGATTAGTATGAAAACATTTCTCTTCATATTGTTTTTCCTTTCATTAAGCTTATCCGCTCAAAATATTAGTAAATATAATTTCAAGCACCATGACCTTACACTTCCAATTGATAACAGAGGTATTTTAGCAGATACTGATCTTTATGAATATACTGATCAAATGCGCTATAAAAGTAAACCTGTTATTTACTCTTCCGGTTTTATGTTAAGCGGTTTGGCAAACGACTCATTGTTGTGGGTTAATGGGGTTATAACTGTTGAAAGAAACGAAGATTATGTACCCGGTAGCTATAAACACTCTGAGTTTGACAGCTTAGCAAAAATCTACGTATTAAAAAATAGTGATGCTCCATTTGGTGATAGCTGGCAGAATTGGAAAGATGCTGTAAAACTTGGCGCCGATTTTTACGATGGCGATAATGACGGATTATACAATCCAGTAGATAAAAACAGTAACGGCAAGTGGGATACCGATGAAGACAGACCCGATCTATTAGGGGATCAGACTGCTTGGTGTGTTTATAAAGATGCTGTTCCAAACGGTGATAGAAATTTTTTTAATTCTCAGCCTGTTGGAATCGAAATCCAGCAGACTGTATTTGCATCGTCAATTAATGAAAGTTTCGAGAATACTATTTTTGTTAGATATAGGATTGAGAATACTGGGATAATTTCAGATAACCTTGATTCGGTTTACTTCTCTGTTTATTCTGATCCCGATTTGGGATTGTATAAAGATGATTTGGTCGGCTGTGATACGCTGATCGATGCCGGATATGTGTATCAAACTATTCAAGACAGCAGTTTCATGGAAAACACTCCTTCGGTAATTATACAGTTTGCTCAAGGTCCAATTTCTTTTTTATCCGGGGAAACATTTATTGATCATAACAACAATGGTATTTTTGATTCTACAGATACACCTTTATCAGTAGGATATAATAATAAAGGGAGCGTTTTGGGATCTGACAAAATCACTGGGGCAGTAAATTTAAGAATGACTTCCTTCAGCAATTTTTTACCTTTTACCAACTGGACCAACAATGCCTACTTTCGATGAAACTCACTATCGTTCTAAAATGCTGGGATATACACTTCAATGGGAAGAGTTACTTGATCCATGTAGTGATCATTATAAGGAATATTATAAAGTTGTAGATGAAGACTGCTCAAAAATATCACCCTATTATTGGTATTCGGGAGATCCAATTCATGAAAAAGGTTGGCTAAACATTTGGGATTATGATCAAAGAACTATGATAAATACCGGTCCGTTTCAGCTCATCAAAAATAAACCGGTTGATATTGTTGTTGCCTACACAGTAGGTGAAGCCGAGATCCCGCTAAAATCATTAAAAGTTGCGAAAGTGTATGCCCGTAATGTTCAGTTCTATTTTCGAAATAATGCGTTTGAAACTGACATTATAAATTTTACTGCCGATAAACCGGAACAAGTTTTTAATTTCAGACTAGAACAGAATTATCCTAATCCTTTTAATCCTTCTACAATAATAGGGTGATATTTT
>JAADIB010000458.1 GCA_013151565.1 Chlorobiota bacterium | reverse complement strand
TCTAATATTCTAACTGAATCCCCTCTTTTTAGGAGTGCTTCAACAATATTAGATCCGATGAAACCTGCCCCACCAGTAACTAAAAACTTCAAATTAAAATCCTCCTAACTTTATTTCCCCTACTGTTTTTGCATAGAATATTGATCATTAAAATCTATTCAACTTCAAAAACTTTATTATTCTCTAATTTATACTTTTTATTACTCTTTTCACAATAAGCAAATCCATTTTCATCGAATTTTAATTTTTGACCAGCTTCACTGTACCAACCGATAATTCGTGCTGGATTACCTACAACAAGTGCAAAATCTGGGACATCCTTTGTTACTACCGATCCAGCACCAACAAATGCAAATCGTCCAACTGTATGTCCGCAAACAATAGTACAGTTGGCACCAAGCGAGGCACCTTCTTTCACTAAAGTTTTTATGTAATACTTTGCACCAACTTGCGGATATTTACTACGAGGATTAAGGATGTTTGTAAACACCATAGAAGGTCCACAGAAAACATAATCTTCTAATGTTACTCCTTCATAAACAGAAACATTGTTCTGTATTTTTACAAAATTTCCTATCGTAACATTATTACCTACATTTACATTTTGTCCAAGGATACATTTTTTGCCTATTTTAGCTCCGCTTTGAACATGTGAAAAATGCCAG
Source organism: Chlorobiota bacterium (assembly GCA_013151565.1). GTDB lineage: Bacteria > Bacteroidota > Ignavibacteria > Ignavibacteriales > Melioribacteraceae > SZUA-22. Next base: position 4,954 of record JAADIB010000458.1, on the reverse strand, counting down.
ACCTTTGTCCCCTCTCCTAACTCTACATTTTCATCAACTACCGCATGTTCATTCACATAATAATTATTGTCTTCCATTTCTTCCCCTATTTTATTTGTTCAAATTCTAATTATGATCGGAGTGATTCAGTCGCTTTATTTAGTACTTGTAAAACTTCAAAGGCATGCTTACCATCTGTTCTAGGTTGAGTATCATTGATTATTGATTCATAAAAATGAAGTTGTTCTTCAGTTAATGGCATTTTATTCTCAAATTCAATTACTTTGTATTGATTATCAAATTTTTCATAGTTACCGTTAACTTTTTTAAATCCTTTTTCATACAATTTTAGTTTTTCTGTTTTAGCAGAGTCTTCAAAAACATACATTCCCTTATCACCGGTAACAATTAACCTTTGTTCCTTGAAGGGATGCAGCCAACTAACAAAGATATGCGCACTAACCTTACCAGGATAATCCAGATATGTTATTGTAGTATCTTCAATACCATCTTGTAAAATATCGGAACCGCAAGCTTTAATAGAGATAGGATTTTCATCAATAAAAAATTGAATTACGGAAATATCGTGCGGTGCAAAACTCCAAAGAATATTCTCTTCACTTCTGATCGCTCCTAAATTAAGCCGATTGCTATATATATATTGCAATATGCCGATTTCTCCTTGTTTCAATCCCTCTTTAATTCTCAAAATTGCAGGATGATAAAGAAGCACATGCCCAACCATAAGTTTTAAGTTTAACTTAATACTGAGTTTGTGTAAATCTTCTGCTTCCTTGGATAAAAGAGTTATAGGTTTTTCTACTAAAGCATTTTTACCGCTTTCCATACACTTTTTTGCAATTTCAAAATGAGTTTCCGCCGGTGTTGCAATGATAACAGCTTTAATGCTTTTATCATCAAGTACATCATTAAAATTTGTAGTGAAATTAATCTCAGAATTTAGCTCTGAAATTTTTTCTTCAATTTCTGGTCTTGAATCAAAAACAGTTATATTTTTCGGATCAAGAATTGAATTTGCTGTTCGAACATGGTTGAATCCCCATCTACCAGCTCCAATTATTGCAACTTTAAACTTTTCCAAATTTTCCATAATACTTAATCCAAATGTGATTGAAATTATTTAATCTAATTTAAACTCTTCTCCCCAAGATGGTTTATTTGTTAAATCGGTTTGTTCTTCTTTATTAAATAAAAAGTTACCCATACTCAAATAATCCATCTCCGTTCTCATAAAACATCTAAAGCCATCATCCGGTGTACAGACGATGGGTTCTCCCCTTACATTAAAACTTGTATTAATTAACACGCTATACCCAGTGTGATTTTTAAACTCATTAATCAGTTCCCAATATTTAGCATTTGAGTCTTTATTTACACTTTGAATACGAGCTGAAAAATCAATATGAGTAACTGCTGGAATATCAGATCGTAGATGATACAGCCTATCGTAAAGATCCATATCATGATATCCATATGGTAATTGCTTTAATCTCTTTTCTTGAACCGGAACAACGTTCAGCATATAAGGAGAAGGACGGTTTAAATCAAAATATTCCTTAATATCCTCTTCCAAAACACTTGGCGCAAAAGGTCTAAATCCTTCCCGATGTTTTATCTTCAAATTCATTTTTTTCTGCATCTCTGGATTTCTTGCGTCACCTAAGATACTTCTATTTCCCAAAGCTCTTGGTCCAAATTCCATTCTACCTTGGAACCAACCAACCACATTACCTTCAGCTATTTTTTCAGCAACAACTTTTGTTAGATCACTAAATTTATCAAAATATATTGACTTTGCATTGTATCTTCTGATAACGCTTTTTATTTCTTTTTCTCCATATTCAGGTCCTAAGTATGCACCTTTCATTGAGTCAGGATTATCATTGACTGTTCTTCTTTTATTTTTCCATAAATAGTAGCCTAAATATGCCGCTCCTAACGCTCCGCCGGCATCACCGGCTGCAGGCTGAATCCAAATATCTTTAAATAAACCTTTTTTAAGTAATTTACCGTTTGCTACACTATTTAAGGCTACACCGCCAGCCATTACTAAATATTCTGAATTGGTTAATTTCTTAGCGGTTTCTGCAAGTTTTATAACCATTTTTTCAGTCACTTGTTGAATAGCTAAAGCCATGTTCATATAAGGTTGAGAAATTTCAGATTCAGGATTTCTTGGTGGAATCCCAAATAGCTGAGTCCATTTTTTATTATTGGTCATTTTAAGCCCGGTAGCAAAATTGAAGTAATCCATATTCAACAAAATTGAACCGTCTTCGCGTAAATCTACAAGTGTATTAAAAATCTTCTTTTTGTATTCTTTTGTTTGCTCAGAATTCGGATTGCCATATGGAGCAAGTCCCATTAATTTATACTCACCACTATTAACCTTAAATCCGGTGTAATAAGTAAATGCAGAATATAATAAACCAATAGAATGAGGAAAATGTAGTTCCCTCAACATTTTTATCCCATTTCCTTCACCATACCCAATCGTAGTAGTTGCCCATTCTCCAACACCGTCAATGGTTAAAATAGCTGCTTCCTTAAAAGGAGAAGGATAAAATGCACTAGCCGCATGGGAAAGATGATGTTCAGGGAATAAAATGGTATGTTTTTTGTTTCCAAGTTTGGATAATTCATCTTTGAGCAATTTCTTCATGAATAATTTTTCTTTTATCCAAACCGGAATTGCTGAAAGAAAATTTTTTAAGCCTTTGGGTGCAAAGGCATGATAGGTTTCAAGTAATCTCTCAAACTTGATATAGGGTTTGTCGTAAAATGATATTGCGGTTAATTCATCAAACTCAACAGCAGCTTCTTTAAGTACAAATTCAACTGCATTAATTGGGAATGATGAGTCATGCTTTTTTCGGGTAAACCTTTCTTCATGAGCTGCTGAAACTATTTCGCCATCAATGATTAACGCAGCCGCACTGTCATGATAGTAAGCGGAAATACCCAAGATGATTGTTGCCATAAGTTATAATTTGTTTAAAAAAGTGTATAAATGAATGGGGCAATTGCTGATCCACTAGTTAAGACAATCAGTATCCCAAATAGAAGAAGAACTACAATTATTGGTAATAACCAAAACTTTTTCCGCACTTTTAGAAACGAATAAAGGTCTTTTAAAAATTCCATTTATTTACCAAGGCTTAATAAGGCTTTTCAATGTCAGAAGCAGAAAATTTATAATCTCTGACTTTCATCACACTAACATTAGATTTCTTAAAATCGTTTAACTGAAGAGAATCTTTTCCAAGTAATCTTCTAATCATACTAACAGGCACGACTAACGAAAAAAATACAATTGTTAGAATTATTTTAGAAACAATCACTCCCAATATATGAGATAACCCCAACCATACAATCGCACTTGGATAGTAAAAGTTGGGGAAAATCATATTAATAATCAAAGCAATAACTGAAATAAAAACAAAAACGTTGTTTTCGGTCAGCATGGTGATAATGAGTAAAATCAAGACTATCGCCATACCTGTATCGGAGGACTGCTTTTCGGAAATTTTTGTAGAAAAATAATTTTTTAACATAATTACGCTTTAATTGCTTTACCGTTGTGGATGCCTTTGAATTTAAGAGCATTTCTGGTATCAACAAGTAATTTAGAGTTTTTATAGATCATTTCATAATCGTAATCATCATGATCTGTGCTAAGCAATACCAAATCATAATTCTTTAGATTATCATGGGTAAGATCGATAGACTCCATATCAAATTCATATTTTCGAGTACTTGGTAATTTCGGAATGAACGGATCGTTATAATCAACCATTCCACCGCGATCACGAAGAATTTCAATTAATTTCAATGATGGGGATTCTCTCATATCATCAATATTCTTTTTGTATGCAACCCCTAAAACTAAAACTTTAGAACCGTTGAGAGATTTCTGATGAGAGTTTAATGCTTCTGATACTTTTTCTATAACATAATAAGGTTGATAAGTGTTTATTTCACCTGCTAATTCAATAAACTTCGTATTTACTTCAAACTCTCTGGCTTTCCATGTTAGATAAAACGGATCAATCGGAATACAATGACCACCTAATCCAGGACCAGGATAAAATGCATTATATCCAAACGGTTTCGTTTTAGCTGCTTCAATAACTTCCCAAACATCAATATCCATTCTTTCAAAAACCATTTTAAGTTCGTTCACCAAAGCAATATTTATTGATCTATAAATATTCTCCAGCAGTTTTGTTGCTTCAGCAACTCTAGGAGAAGAAACAGGAACAGTTTTAACTATTACTTGATCGTAAAGGGCACAAGCTATTTCAACACAATTTTGAGTTATACCGCCAACAACTTTAGGTATAGTTGCAGTATTAAAATCCGGATTGTTTGGATCCTCACGCTCAGGTGAAAATGCTAAAAAGAAATCTTTCCCTACAGAATATTTCTCGTATGTATTTTCTTTCTGAAAAGCGGGAGCATTTTCAAACAATGGTAATAAAATCTCCTCAGTTGTTCCAGGATATGTTGTTGATTCAAGTGTAACTATTTGACCAGGTCTTAAATATTTTTGAATTCTATCTGCAGTACTAGTGATATATTTCATATCCGGTTCCCTGTGCTCATTCAGGGGAGTAGGAACACAGATAATTATCGCATCACAAGTTGGAAGTAATGAAAAATCAGGCGTCGCTCTTAATTTTGAATTATTAACCGCACTTTTAATCCGTTCTTCACTAATGTGTTTTATGTAACTCTTACCGTTATTGATATCATCAACCTTTTGTTGATCAAGATCAAATCCTAAAACTTCAATATCTTTTGAGGTAAATTCAAGTCCAAGCGGTAATCCAACATAACCAAGACCAATGATACCAACTTTTATGGTCTTGTCAGCAATTTTTTCGAGAAGATCTTTCTTATAGTTCATAACTTAATGCCCTATCTTATTATAGAATATTATTTAATCTTTTTA
>JAADIB010000251.1 GCA_013151565.1 Chlorobiota bacterium | reverse complement strand
AAAAGAATAAAAAGGAAGAGGTATAATCATGGCAACGAATATTGCATTGCTTCCTGGTGACGGTATTGGTCCGGAAGTAATGTCAGCTGCTATAGGAGTTATGAAACATGTAGCAGAAAGATTCAACATGGAAATTGAAACCACAGAAGGGTTAATGGGTGGTTGTTCTTATGAAGAACATGGAACCCCACTAACCGATGAAACAATTGAAATGTGTAAAAGATCTGATGTGGTTCTTCTTGGTGCTGTAGGCGGATATAAATGGGAAAGTTTGGAACACCATCTGAAACCTGAAGCTGCTCTGCTTAAGCTCAGAAAAGAACTCGGACTTTTTACAAATATTCGTCCGGCAAAGGTATATCCTTCTTTTGTTAATTCATCTTCGTTGAAAGAAGAGGTTATACTCGGAACTGATTTCGTCGTTTTCAGAGAATTGACCGGAGGCATTTATTTCGGTAAGCCAAGCGGTTACGATGAAAACAAAGGCTGGAACACGATGGTATATGAGAAACACGAAATCGAACGCATCGCACGTCAGGCTTTTGAAGTTGCCAGGAAGAGAAAGAAAAAATTGACATCAGTCGATAAAGCGAATGTTCTTGAAGTATCTCAATTCTGGAGAAAAGTTGTAGAAGAGGTAAGTAAAGATTATCCGGATGTTGAAGTGAACAATATGTATGTGGATAACACAGCGATGCAGGTTGTACGCGATCCTCGTCAGTTTGATGTTATTGTTACTTCTAATCTGTTCGGCGATATAATTAGTGATATTGCAGGAATGATAACCGGGAGTCTTGGAATGCTGCCTTCAGCAAGTATTGGTGAAAAATATGCGTTGTACGAACCGGTTCACGGCAGTGCTCCTGATATTGCCGGACAGAATAAAGCTAACCCGATTGCAATGATCGCCTCTGTAGCAATGATGTTCGATCTTTCATTTGGTATGACTAAAGCGGCACAACTGATCGATAAGGCAATTGAGAAAACTTTGGAACATGGTTATAGAACAGTAGATATTAATTTTGATAACGGAAATTTAGTAAGTACAACAAAAATGGCACAGATGATCTTGGATAATTTTGAGATCATTTATCACGAAGAACATTTAGGGGTATTTACACTTTAATAAGGTGAAAAAATGGATAACCGAATAATAATATTTGATACAACTTTAAGGGACGGCGAACAGTCACCGGGAGCCTCGTTAAGTGTTTCCGAAAAAATTGAGATAGCTCGACAGCTTGAAAAATTGAATGTGGATGTGATAGAAGCAGGTTTCCCGGTATCTTCTCCTGAGCAGTTTGATGCAGTCCAAAGGATATCCGGGGAAGTTGGAGTTACGGTCGCAGCTTTGGCTCGAGCGAAGGAAATAGATATCAAGGCTGCATACGATGCAATAAAGGATGGCGCGAAAAAAAGAATCCATACTTTTTCCAGTACTTCTGATTATCATATCCTCGGAAAGTTTGGTGATGAACGTTACGGTAAAACTCTTGAAGAAAAAAGAAAGACCGTGTTACAGATGTCGTACGACATGGTTCAGTATGCAAAATCCCTTTGTGATGATGTGGAATTTTCTGCGGAAGATGCGGGGCGAACCGATATGAATTATCTGGCGGAAGTGATAGAAGCGGCTATTGAAGCGGGTGCGACCACTGTCAATATTCCCGATACGACCGGTTATACAATGCCGGCAGAATTCGGCGCAAAAATCGCTCAGCTAAGAGAAAGGGTAAGCAATATTGATAAGGCAATAATCAGTGTCCACTGCCACAATGATCTGGGTCTGGCGGTTGCTAACTCAATTGCCGGAATTGAAAACGGTGCGAGACAAGTTGAATGTACTGTAAACGGTATCGGAGAAAGAGCGGGCAACGCATCTCTTGAAGAAATTGTTATGGCTCTTAAAGTTAGGAAAGATATTTTCAATTTTGAAACTGTTATAAATACTACTGAGATAATGAATACATCAAAACTGGTTTCCGGATTTTGCGGTATTATCGTTCAGCCTAACAAAGCGATCGTCGGTGAAAATGCATTTGCTCATGAGTCCGGTATTCATCAGGATGGCATGTTAAAAAATAGAGAAACATACGAAATAATGACTCCAGACTCTGTGGGAGTACAGAAGACTAAAATTGTTCTGGGACGTCATTCCGGCAGACACGGATTAAAGGCAAGATTGGAAGAACTCGGCTACAACCTGGATAATGAAGAATTGAACAAAGCATATGAAGCCTTCACAAAATTAGCTGATAAAAAGAAAGAAGTTTATGACGATGATCTCAGAATATTGATGGGTGATAACATCTACAAAGATGAATCACTGTTTGATTTGGATTATATGCATATAAATTCAGGCTCCAATTCAATTCCAACCGCAACGGTTCGCATCAAATCTAAAGATCATATGTTCGAAGATTCTGCTACCGGCGATGGTCCTGTCGATGCGCTGTTTAACGCTATTGATAGAGCTTTGAGCAAAAAACCGAAAGTGGAATCGTACAGAGTTAGATCGGTAACTTCCGGCAGGCAAGCGCTTGGAGAGGTTGTTGTTAGATTGCGAAAAGATAACAAAACTTTTTCGGGGAAGGGAGTTTCTACCGATATAATTGAGGCAAGTGCTAAAGCATACTTACAAGCCCTTAATTTGAAAGAGATTTATATAGAAAGAAATAATAATGACGCTACGAAAGCGATTTAAGGAGATAATAGATGGCAATGACAATAACTGAAAAAATTCTGGCTAATTCTGCCGGTAAGGATTCTGTGAAACCCGGCGATAATATTTGGCTGAATGTTGATGTGCTGATGACACACGATGTTTGCGGTCCGCCGACTATCGGTATTTGGAAAAAGGAATTCGGCGAGGAAGCAAAAATATGGGATAAAAATAAATTAGTGATCTTTCCCGATCATTATATTTTTACTGCGAATAAACATGCAAACAGAAACGTTGATATTCTTCGTGAGTTTGCTGCAGAATATAATGTTGATAATTATTACGACGTTGGAACCGAACGATATAAAGGCGTTTGCCATATCGCTCTTGCAGAGGAAGGTTACGATATTCCAGGCACAGTTCTGATAGGAACAGACTCGCATACATGTACTTCAGGGGTGCGTTTGGTTTATTCTCTACCGGTGTTGGAAATACCGATGCGGCTTTTATTCTTGGTACAGGCAAAATCTGGGAGAAAGTGCCTGAGTCAATGAAGTTTACCTTTAACGGAAAACTTCCTAATTACTTAACAGCCAAAGATCTTATTCTGCATATCTTAGGAGATATAACAACTGACGGAGCAACTTACCGTGCAATGGAATTTGACGGTGAAGCGGTCTTTGATCTTTCGATGAATGAAAGAATGACATTGACCAACATGGCAATTGAAGCCGGCGGCATGAATGGAATAATAGCGGTTGATGAAGTTACGGAGCAGTATGTTAAGGAGAGAACTGATAAAGAATATCAAATATTCAATAGTGATCCCGATGCGGAGTATCACAGCAAATATGTTTACAATGCAGAGGAATTAGAACCAGTAGTTGCCAAACCTCACAGCCCGGACAATAGAGACACTGTTCGGAATGTTGAAGGCACAACAATCACAAAAGCATATATCGGTTCGTGTACCGGAGGTAAGATAAGTGACTTCAAGTTTGCTGCGCAAATTATTGATAAACAAGAAGTTAAGGTGCCTACCTTTATAGTACCGGCTAGTACTGAAATTGCCGCTCAGTTAGAAGTTGAGCAGCACAATGGAAGGTCGTTAAAGGAAATTTTTGAAAGTGCCGGGGCTGTAATTGCTAAGTCTTCCTGTGCGGCATGTCTCGGCGGTCCTGATGATACGATCGGTAGAGCGGTTGATAAAGATGTAACGATCTCGACAACAAATAGAAATTTCCCGGGAAGAATGGGGAGCAGAAAGTCTGAAGTTTATCTTGCATCACCGTTAACGGTTGCATCTTCGGCAATTACCGGTGTAATAACCGATCCGAGGAATTTTTTATAAATTTTGAATTATGAGCTTTTTATAATTATAAGAAGATAAATACAATAAAGAATTGTCATTCCGGCAATTTTTAAGCCGGAATCTTAAAAAAAATAGATTTCAGTTAGAAACATCATACCAAAGGCAGACAAATACGGGAATGACAATCTAAAATTATAAACTGATAAAATTTGGGAATAGAATGGAAAAAGTAATAACAGGAAAAGCTTTCGTTTTAGGGGATAATATTGATACCGATCAGATAATTCCCGCTGAACATTTGGTTTATAGCATGGATGACGAAAATGAAGCTAAAATGTACGGCAAATATGCGTTATCAAGTGTCCCGGCAGATCAATCCGGATTACCGCAAGGTGAAATTCCGTTTGTAAAAGATGGTGAATATGAATCGGAATACTCAATTATTATCGGCGGATCGAACTTTGGATGCGGATCATCAAGGGAGCATGCTCCTTATGCATTGATGAAAGCCGGAGCAAAGGTAATTGCTGCAGAATCATATGCGAGGATCTTTTATCGTAATTCGGTCGACGGCGGATTTGTAGTTCCTTACGAAAGTGTTGAAAAAATTAACGATAAAATTAAGACAGGCGATGAAGTTAAAATTGATCTTGATGATAATAAGATAACCAATTTAACTACATCGAAATCATTTGATCTAAAACCGCTTGGTAATGTGCTTCCGATAATCTCGGCAGGCGGGTTATTTGAATACGCACGAAAATCAAATATGATCTAAAAAATTTGGTATAACTATGGAAAAGACTCAAACAATAGAATTATTCGATACGACGCTTCGTGACGGTACGCAAGGTGAGGGAGTTAATATCTCTATTCACGATAAACTTGCTATCACTAAACGATTAGATGAATTTGGGGTGGATGTTATTGAAGGCGGTTGGCCCGGCAGCAATCCCAAGGATGAAGAATACTTTCAGAAGGTTCAGGAACTTGATCTGAAAAATGCAACTGTGTGTGCGTTTGGTTCAACGGCAAGGTTCCCTGATAAGATTGAAACCGACAATAATCTTCAAAAACTTGTTTCATCGAATGCGCAGATAATTACAATTTTTGGTAAAACCTGGCGCTTTCATTCTGAAAAGACTTTGGGATTAACTGATGAACTGAACGAAGAATTGATCTATCGTTCTGTAAAATATCTTGTCGAGAATGGACGCAGAGTGATCTTTGATGCGGAACATTTTTTCGACGGATATAAAGATGATCCGAAGTTTGCAATTGAAATGTGCAAAGCTGCGGTGAAAGGCGGAGCCGATACTATTGTACTTTGCGATACAAACGGCGGTTCACTTCCGCATGAAGTATATGATCAGTTGAGACGATCAAAGAAGTTAGCGCACCGGTTGGTATCCACGCACACAACGACGGCGGAATGGCGGCGGCAAACTCAATTGCTTGTGTTGAAGCGGGCGCAGTTCACGTTCAAGGTACAATTAACGGAGTCGGTGAACGCTGTGGTAATGCAAATCTTTGTACAATCATTCCAAACTTAATTCTTAAAATGGGTTGGAAAACAAAGACCGATCTTAATTTGAAAAATCTGACATCATTAGCAAACTTTGTTTATGAGATGATAAACATTTCTCCAAATACGCGCGCGCCGTTTGTGGGGAAATCAGCTTTTGCACATAAAGGCGGCATCCATGTTAGTTCTGTTTTAAAGGACAGCAGAATGTACGAGCACATTGAGCCGACAACTGTCGGCAATATTCAAAGGGTTATAGTTTCCGATCTTTCCGGACAAAGCAACATCCGTTACAAAGCTGAAAAGCTCGGTATCAAGCTGCCCGATGATAAGGGTTTCAACAAACGTTTTGTTCAATTCTTAAAAGGATTGGAATATAAAGGATTTCAATTTGACGGAGCGGAAGCATCATTCGAACTTCTTTTAAGAGCAGAACTGAACGAAAGAACTTCATTTTTTAAGATCACTTATGCTAAAGTCAATGTAATGTTCGGCGATAATGGTGATGAATATTCTGAAGCGGTTCTTAAAGTTAAAGTTGGCGATGAAATTGAGCATACTGCGGCTGATGGCATTGGTCCGGTTAATGCTCTTGATAAAGCGCTGCGTAAGGCACTCATGAGATTCTATCCGGAGTTGGGAGAGATACGCTTAATTGACTACAAAGTACGTGTACTCGGCGAAGGTGACGGTACAGCAGCCAAAGTTCGAGTTCTTATTGAATCCGGCGACCATGACAGTGAATGGTCAACAGTTGGCGTTTCGGATAATATTATTCAAGCTTCACTACAGGCATTGATAGATAGCATCAATTACAAACTGTTCAAAAGAAATTCATAATCTTTTATGTTTTAATTGCTGGTAGGGTTAATCCCTTACCAGCAGTACAAATTTGATATCAAACAAATTTTGAATTTTCCCTCCAATTGAATAGCTTTAAAAAAAATAATAAATGAATATAATTATGAATACCCGGAACAGAACACTTATAATATTATTGCTAATATCATTAATCCTTTTTTCCTGCGGTAAAAAGAAAACACCGGAAAAGAAACCGAAAGAAGTTAAACAAAGTGTGAAAATACTAAGTGATGTAATTGTTGATAAAGATCTTGGAATTTCTTATCAAGTTCCGCTTGCGTGGGAATTAATGTCTACCGAACTTTCTGAGCGATATGTAGCAAGATTGAATACCGAAAAATTTGACGGTAATTTTATCGTTTATAACCCAACTGCATTTTACTTTAATTCAAAGATATCCGGATTATTGAGAATAGGAAGTATTACTGAAAGCGAGAATTCGCCTGGAATGGAATTGACAATTGATAATTATATTAAGCTCTATGAGAAATTCAATTCGGTAAAGATCATCAAACAAGAAAAAATTAATACCGGTATAATTACAATTACTCAATTGGTAATTGAAAAGTCAAATCTTATCTCGCTGAAAAATATCTTTTTGAACAAGAAGAGTAGAATTGTACAATTCGATTTCTCCTTACAGCAGAAAGACTACGAAAAGGAAAAAGAGTTTATCTCTGCCTCGTTGAAATCTATTAAACTTCTTTAATTTGCAGAGCGACATTTATGTCGCTTAATTATCTTACTACTAAGCTCACTCTACAATTAAAAAAATGAGAATTACTTTGTGGCACTTTAGTATTTAAAAGTGAACCCACCCCTTTATCCCCTCCCAAGAGGGGAATTTTTTGGTCTCGACTGTGTTGGAAAATTAAAGTGTTTGACATTCCAAAGAATACTGCAAAAAGAAAAACGACTAATATTGTCCCCTCCCTGGAGTCAATGCTGTCAACTTAAGAAATAATTGTTTTTCTTCTGTCATTCCCGAGTATTCCCGAGTGCTTTTATCGGGAATCTTACAGAAAAAATAGATTCCGTGTAAGAGCATCACGGAATGACACTGCTTAAGTTGACAGCATTGCCTTGGAGTGGTGTCCCGAAAGCTTTCGGGACGGGGTGGGACAATCTCTACGAGATGGATATTTTTAGGGAACGAAGATCTTCGTTCCCTAAAACTTAAAAAATTCTGTTCCTTTAATCCAATGATATTATTAAATTTCAAATATAAAATTGAAAGAGAAAGGAACAAAAAATGAGATTTACATTAAATGTCGATCATGTTGCAACACTTCGTAATGCAAGAGGGGAGCAACAGCCCGATCCTGTTACTTTTGCTTTAATGGCTGAACAATTTGGAGTGGACGGAGTAGTTGTCCATTTGCGTGAAGACCGCCGTCATGTGAACGAGCGCGATGTTCGTCTGCTGCGGGAAATGATAACTACCAAACTTGATCTGGAAATGGCTGCCGTTGATGACATAATTGATATCGCATGCGATGTTCTAGCTACACTCGTTCCGGAAAAACGTCAGGAGCTTACAACAGAAGGCGGTTTGAATGTTATTGATAATGTTGATCAGTTAAAATCCGCAATTGAAAGACTGCATGAAGCCGGGATTCTTGTGTCGCTGTTTGTTGAACCAGACATTGAACAAATAGATGCATCGGCTGGTATAGAGGCTGATATGATTGAAATTCATACCGGTAACTATGCCAATGCTGAGACAGAAGAAGAGATGTTCGAGGAGTTGGACCGCATAAGACTTGCAGCGCGGCATGCTAAAAAACTTGGGCTGAGTGTTAATGCCGGTCATGGGTTGAACTACAATAATATTACCGATTTTCTTGTTGTGGATGACATTGACGAAGTGAGTATTGGACAAGCGGTAATTGCCCGTTCGGTTTTTGTTGGGCTTGAGAAGGCTGTTAAAGAAATGAGGGAGTTGATAAATAATAGATAGGTGAAACGTGTAATTAAAATATTATTGATTTTCAATCTGTTTAGCTCTGTGATATATTCACAGTTTACTAATCAAAAGGTAAGTTCTGATGATGCATACTATCCCGAAGAAGTTACAATAGCAATTAATCCAAAAGATATTTCTCAAATCTCAGCCGGTTCAAACCTGAATTATTATTACAGCAGTACAACTTCCGGTAAATTCTGGAATACGCAAGTTCTAACCTCATCACTTGGGGTGTGGGGTGATCCTTGCGTGGTTTATGATGTAAACGGTAATATTTATTATGCCCATTTGTCAAATCCGCCGCATGGTAATTGGATCGATAGAATTGTGGTCCAAAAATCAATTGATAGCGGGCAAACTTGGAGCAGTGGTATAGGCATTGGATTGAACTCTCCGAAAGCTCAAGATAAGGAGTGGCTTGCTGTGGATCATTCAAATTCAGAATACCAAAATAATATTTATGTATCATGGACAGAGTTTGATCAATATGGCAGCAATGATCCCAATGATAGCACAAGAATTTTATTTTCATACTCTACGGATGAAGGTGAATCTTGGAGTGAACCAATTAGAATAAGTGATACCGGAGGAGATTGCGTTGATGAGGATAATACGGTTGAAGGAGCCGTTCCTGCTATTGGTCCAGACGGAGAAATATATATTGCTTGGGCTGGTCCACTTGGAATCATGTTCGACAAATCATTAAACGGCGGGCAAACTTTTGGTAAAGATATTTTTATTGATGAGATGCCCGGCGGTTGGGATTATAGTGTCCCTGGAATATCAAGATGCAACGGATTACCAATTACTGCTTGTGATATCAGTAAATCTGAATATAGGGGAAATGTCTATGTCGGTTGGAGCGATCAGCGTAACGGCACAAATGACACTGACATTTTCTTTCGTCGATCTAGGGATAAAGGAGAAACATGGGACGAAGTTGTGCGCGTAAATGATGATACTACCGAGCGGCATCAATTTTTTACTTGGATGACAGTTGATTCAACAAGCGGAAATATTTATTTTGTTTTCTACGATAGAAGGAATACCACTGAAGTTGGAACGGATGTTTACCTTGCAAGATCTACTGATGGAGGTGAGACATTTCAAAATTACTTAATTAGTGAATCTTCTTTTGTCCCCAATTCAAGAGTCTTTTTCGGTGATTATACTGGTGTTGCTGCTTATAAAGGTATCATTAAACCAATTTGGATGAGACTTCATGATAATGTTTTAAGTGTATGGTCGGCTGATATTACTGATGCGAAATTAGATGCAACAAGTGTTTCTACCCAAAAGAATATTGTTAAGAACTATGCACTTTACCAGAACTATCCGAATCCGTTCAATCCTTCTACAATAATAAGCTATTCATTACCCGAACGGAGTTATGTATCAATCACGATCTATGATGTATTGGGAAATAAAATAACAGACCTATTCAAAGGTACAAAGCAAGCCGGAGTGCATGAAGTAGAATTCATTCCAAATAATAATTTATCATCAGGAATATATTTTTACGAGATCACTACTCCAAAATTCAGAGCGATGAATAAAATGTTAATGCTAAAATGATATTATCATATTAACATAAATCCCGCTCCTTTTGCGGGGATGCTGCTGAAATAGAAAAGTCTTTAACCGCAAAGAGCGCAGAAGATTTACGCAAAGATCACAAAGGATTATATTTTGAACAACGGTGGTTAAGTTTCCGGTTGAAGTTTTCTCATTCAAAATTCTATTCGCGTATTAGCGGCAATTTTGATTATATTTCCCTTATAAATGTTTAAACATAATTTCAATTCGATATGCCTCGACTAACAAAAGAAAAAATCAAGAACAAGCTAACTTATCATTACAAAGCATTCGACAGAACAACAATTTCACCCGATCCGCTTGAATTTCCGCATCGTTTTACTTCACCGCCGGATATAGAAGCAGCGGCATTTATCGCTTCGGTATTTGCCTACGGAAGTGTGGCTCAAATATTAAACACACTCGAAAAAATATTTGATGTAATGGATAATGACCCTGCAAATTTTATAACAGAATACAAACTGAAAAAAGAGGGAAAACTTTTCAGAGATATCAAACACCGCTTCTATACAGGGGAAGATATAGCATTACTATTTGCCGGGTTGAGTAAAATCTATAAAGTTTACGGCTCGCTTAATTATCTCTTTCTCCTTTATTATTTTGAGAAAGCGCCGAACATAAAAGGTGCGCTATCGTTCTTTTCTCGTAATCTAACAACCATTGTGACTAAAGAAGGTCAGCATACTTCCAACGGAATTAAGTTCATGTTTCCCGATCCGCTTAAAGGCAGCGCTTGCAAGCGTCAGAATCTTTTTCTCCGCTGGATGATAAGAAAAGATGAACTCGATTTCGGATTATGGAAAGAGATACCGACGAGTAAGCTGGTAATACCGGTTGATACCCACATTGCAAAGATCAGCAAATACTTGAAACTAACTAAACGCAAAAATGTATCGTGGCAAATGGCAGAAGAGATAACTAATAATCTTAAAAAATTTGATCCGGTTGATCCGGTAAAATACGATTTTGCTCTTTGCCATATAGGAATGCGCAAACTTAATTTTTGAGTCAGAATTAAAATCCAGATAAATTTAACTATGTAAAATTATTTTAATAATTATTTCAATCTTCTTTATATTTATTACATTAATCTGAAAATTAAGTTATTGTAATTACTTACTATCATATTTTGTAAATAATTGTGGAGGTAAATTTGGCTGATAACTTCAAACCTTTCGTCCCGCCGGAAAATAAAATGAAAGAACTTACATTCAAATCTGTATTTCTCGGTGTAATTTTAGCGATGATACTCGGTTCTGCAAACGCCTATCTCGGTTTAAAAGCCGGTATGACAGTTGCTGCAACTTTCCCCGCTGCCGTAATAGCGATGGCGGTACTAAGAGTATTTAAAGGTAATGTACTCGAAGAAAATATTGCCAGAACAACCGCTTCTGTCGGTGAAGCGCTTGCCGCCGGCGCTATTTTCACTATTCCTGCATTTGTAATGAGCGGAGTGTGGGATGAATTTAATTACTGGGAAAGTACACTGCTGATGATGGTCGGCGGTATCCTTGGCGTTCTGCTGATCACAATATTAAGAAAAATTTTAGTTCAGGATAAAATGCTGCCTTTCCCCGAAAGTCAAGCATGTACAGAAATTGTAAAAGCCGGACAAGGGGGTAAAAGCGGTGCAAAATTTGTGATGGGTGCTCTCGGTCTAGGAGCTTTGATTGAAGTATTTAAAAATCCTAACGGCATAACTTTGATAAAAGATTCTGTAAAAGGATTTTGGGAATTTGGTGCATCAAAACTCAATCTCCTTGACAGCAGAGGTGAGATCATTACATCGATAAAACAAAAGGGCGGGATGCTCGTAGAAAGTCCTGCTGCATCGCCTGCATTTCTTGGTGTCGGTTATATTATTGGATTCAGACTATCTGCCATTACTTTTTCAGGCGGAATATTCGGCTGGGTTTTCCTCATGCCTATTGTTCTATTCCTAATGTATAATGGAATAGTAGATTTTTCTGCGGGCGGAGATAATTGGGTTAATATTGCAAAAGCTGCATACAACACAACAGTTAAACCGATCGCTGTCGGCGGAATGTTGGTGGGCGCTTTTTATACTCTTTTTTCTATGAGGAAAAGTTTAATCCAAGGTATCGGCAAAGGATTTAAAGATATTAAAAAAGCGAAAGAGTTGATAGGCGAAGAAGAAAGCAGAACTGACAAAGACTTGCCGTTCGGAATGATAATGATGGCTGTTGGAATTATTTTTGTTGCAATGATAGTAGTTTACAACATGTTTACCCATACACTCGGTACAGCAATTTTAGCGGCAGTTGTAATGGCTATTGCCGCATTTGTATTCGCCGCAGTTGCGGGTTACTTGGTAGGTATTATCGGAAGTTCATCGAATCCCATTTCCGGCTTAACCCTTTCAACTCTACTCATCGCTGCGCTCCTTATGGTTGCAGCCGGGATGACTGGCGATGCCGGTGTTACCGCAGCGCTTGCCGTTGCCACGGTTGTTTGCGTTGTCGCCGGTGTTTCGGGTGATATGATGCAGGACTTGAAGATCGGGCAATTACTCGGAGGTACTCCGTGGAAGATGGAAGTAGCTGAATTGATCGGTGTTTTTTTTGCATCACTTGTTATGATTTTCCCGATCATTCTTTTACATCAGGCTTACGGAATAGGAAGCGATGCATTGCCTGCTCCTCAAGCCGGTCTCATGGCAATGATGAGTAAAGGAATAATCAGCGGCGAGATGGCTTGGCCTTTAGTAATTGCCGGTATGTTCTTCGCAATTGCTCTAATTCTTGTCAAAGCTCCATCGCCGATGCTGATAGCAGTTGGAATGTATCTTCCGTTCAATACTACCTTTGCAATTTTTATCGGCGGACTGATCAAGTTAATAGTTGATAAGATAGCTGCAAAGAAAATTGAAAACGATTCTGATAGGGAGGTGGTTGATAACACCGGACTCTTACTGGCTTCCGGGTTAGTTGCGGGGGAAGCCCTTGTTGGAATTGTGCTTGCCGGGTTTGTCGCTGCTGGTATTAGTTTGAAAAATGTCTTTGGAATTCCTGAAGAATTTGAAGGTTACTGGATATTAGGAGTAGTTGTCTTTGCAGTACTTGCATATTTACTAATAAAGTATCCTTACAAAGAATTACTCAATCATAAGAAGAATACTATTTCTGTTGATCGTATGGATTGATAATATAATACTTATGAATAATATAGTAAATTATTTTACCCCGTGTATTGCATGGGGTAAATAATATTATTATAAGACTTTGCATAACTTATAATCGGTCATTGCGAACCTCGATTCTTTTCAACGAGGTGTGACTCTGTGAGAGTCCCTTTGGTTTGGAAGATTGCTTCCCCATTAAAGAACATCGGGGTAAACTGTCATTTCACTCGTTCGCAATGATGCAGGATGGCTTATTTGGAGGTTATGCAAAAGTTTCTATTATAATAATATTGTTTAAAAATATTGGATTATGAGCGACTATCTTGAAAATATAAATAATTCTAAACCTAAGCCATCAGCGTTGTATAGATGAATTGTGTTAGTATTGGTTAACATAATAATGGTAGGGAATTATTATGTTTATG
>JAADIB010000186.1 GCA_013151565.1 Chlorobiota bacterium | reverse complement strand
TCTTTTTATTTGATAAATGGGAGTTTAATATGGCACACTTTTATAAAATATTTATAATTCTAATTACGTTATCGATATTTATTACTGTTCAGGATAATGATGATGTAAAAAAAGTTAAAACAATACAAGTATATGAAAATGGACAAACTATTGATAATAATGTGAACTCAGGAAAATATTCCTATCGGTTAAAACAGATAGATATAGATGGTGCATTTGAATATTCTGACGTTGTGGAAATTGATTTGGGTAGTCCTGAGGAATTTAGTTTATAACAAAATTATCCGAATCCTTTTAATCCAAGTACAAAGATTAAGTATTCAATCCCAAATGCAGAACAAGATTTATCTCGCTTAAAAAGGAGCGAACTAAAGTCCGCTCTACAAGTCACATTAAGAGTTTATGATGTTTTGGGTAATGAATTAGCAATACTTGTGAACGAAGAAAAAGCTACGGGAAAGGTTAACTTTAATATGTCAGATCTATCAAGCGGAATCTATTTCTATACATTGCATGCTGGCAGCTTTATGCAAACTAAAAAGATGATACTTGTACGTTAATGTTCCTCTGTTACTCAGATATAGGAGTATGATTCTTATATAATTACTATTAAAAAACTTAATGCGCAACATATATGGTAAAATACAGTTTTACAACAAAACAAGAGGTATAGTTATGAAATTATCTTTAATGATTTTTCTTATGTTTTGCATAGTAACAGTTACTAATTCTCAATGGTACCAGCAAACAATCCCGGAAAATATTTCTCTCAATTCTGTATTTATGGTTGATGAAAATATTGCTTATGCGGTTGGCGGTTTATTACAGGGTGACTTTATTAAAACAATTGATGGCGGTTCAACATGGCATGTTATTCCTTCCTTTACTGATGCTATTCTGCATAGCGTCTATTTTTTAGATTCTGATACTGGTTTTGTCGGAGGTCAATTTGGTCAAATATTAAAAACAACCGATGGGGGTTTTAGCTGGATGTTTTCACAAACAGAAACAAATCAAGTAATAACAGATATAGATTTTGTAGATGACAGTACTGGTTTTGCCTGCGGAACCGGTGGTTTGTTTCTTAAAACAATTGACGGCGGAACCAATTGGGAAAAGGTAAGCCTCCCGAATAATGCATTTAGCTTTTCTTCCCTTGACTTTATTGATGCCAAGATCGGATTTGTAATAGGTTCCCCTTCTTATAAAACAACAGATGGCGGACTTACTTGGCAGGAAATGACATTTCAATCAAGTCCAACTGACATTTTTATGATAGATGCACAAATAGGATTTGTTTCAAAATATAATCCTACCACTGGCGGAGGTATTTATAGAACTGAGAATGGTGGTGATACCGTGATACCTGGACATTATACACAGGAACTATATCAGAGCCTCTTTCAAGTATATTCTTTACATCTCCCGATACTGGTTATGCATGCGGTGGCATTTATTCACCACCATCTGGTCCCACATCTTATATTGTTAAAACAACAGATGGAGGAAATTCATGGTTTGAACAGGATTCTGAATTTGGTTTCTACTTATTGGCAATTCATTTCGGATCAAAATCGAACGGAATGGCAGTAGGTCTTCAATCAATTGTTGGAACGGATAATGAAGGTGGAGTTACTTCCGTAAATGAACTGGGTTTGCATGCCCCTTCTGATTTTACGCTTTTTCAAAACTACCCAAATCCGTTCAACCCAAGTACAAAAATACAATATACCATCGCAAAGTCTCCCCTCCTTGGAGGGGACGGAAGGCTCGCCCGTCCGTTAGGCGGGGGTGGGTTGGTTACCCTGAAAGCATACGATATTCTCGGACGAGAAGTTGCAACTTTAGTAAACGAAAATAAAAAACCCGGATACTATGAAGTTCAGTTTAATACTTCAGGACTAACAAGCGGGATTTATTTCTATACATTGCGAGCGGAAGGTTTTATACAAACTAAAAAGATGATACTTCTACGTTAAGATTTCCTCCAGTGCGTTGGTCTTTGGAGATTAGGATTTTATGGAGTTATTAAAAAATAATTGTGAACTATGATTAATGAAACAACTAAAAAGGAGATCAAAATGTTTAAAACACATCTTATAATATTAGCAATAACATCATTGTTGTTTTTTGTGGCATGTAGTGAAAACTCTACAGAGCCGAAAGATGATATTAAACAAAATACAAATGTATCCGGGACTGTAACTGATATTGAAGGTAATGTCTATAAAACTGTTAAGATTGGCAGCCAATGGTGGATGGCTGAAAACTTAAAAGTAACCAAATATAGAAACAACGAAACAATCTCAAAGATAACAGATAATTCTGAATGGCAGAACCTATCGACCGGCGCATTCTGTAGCTATGAAAATGATGATGCTAATATTAAAGTATATGGCTTGTTATACAATTGGTTTGCGGTTAAACGCGATTTAGCACCAAAGGGCTGGCATATTCCTTCAGACGATGATTGGAAAGAATTGGAGATGTATCTCGGAATGAGTCGAGCTTCAGTTGATACAATTTTTCAACGAGGTTCTGACGAAGGTGGTAAACTAAAAGAAACTGGCACAACATATTGGCAAAGTCCTAATAAGGGTGCTACAAATGAGATCAATTTTTCTGCACTTCCAGCAGGTTTCCGCAGCCGTTTTGGTCAGTTCGGTTACATTGGAGCTAGTTCAACTTTTTGGTCTTCAACAGCGTACAATATCAACGACCCTTGGTTGCGCACCTTGGGTAACACTGTTTCTACAATTTTACGTGAAAGAGTATATGGGCAAAACGGCTCCGGTTATAGCGTTCGCTGCGTAAAGGATCGATGATCAAACCCAAATTTTGTATTAGATTTATCCGCCAGTGGCGGGGAAACGTTAATGCAAAATCGAAAAAGCTGGAGTAAAGCATGGCAACTTTATAATTTTCACCATTTAGGTATCATCCCAACTCCAGCTAAGTCGGGGTTATTAGCTCACAACTGTTTTGAACATCATCGTTTTTTTTCTATTGCACA
This sequence comes from Chlorobiota bacterium, assembly GCA_013151565.1. Taxonomy (GTDB): domain Bacteria; phylum Bacteroidota; class Ignavibacteria; order Ignavibacteriales; family Melioribacteraceae; genus SZUA-22. The sequence goes on along the minus strand of JAADIB010000186.1, from coordinate 3,982 downwards.
ATCTCGGTTAAACATGAAATATTGCAATTGACAGAGTTAAATGAAATTTTTATTTAAATTTTTGATGCTATCTTTTTTTATTTCTTATGAGCTAATTCTAATCACTTTTGCGCATGTAATGGTATTAGGAATAAATATTGTTGAAAAACCGGAGAAGTTTCCATGAGAAATCAATTCAAATTACAAGCTATATTATCAATTGTTCTTTTTATCCTGCTGCAATTAAATATTACCGCCCAAAATGAACTTCCTCTAATAGAGAGTAGTAGGAATTATGAAGAATATGATAATAGTGAAGATGTTTTACCAGAAAATCTTAAACAGGCAATAAATAAAGAGTATTTTAAAAATCGAATAGACAAATATCCAATTGATTCGCACTCAAGTATTATTACATCTCTATCTACAACAGACTTGATTGATAGTGTTGTTTATGTTAACGACGGAATTGAATATAAAGAATACTACACCTATGATAGTGAAAACAAAAGACTAATATCTTTAAAAATAAAGAAACCAATTTCCAATACAAATTGGGAAAATGACTTCCGCTACACCAGCACATATGATGACAATAATACTTTGATAACTTATTTAAAAGAGAAATGGAATGGAAATTGGATAAATTATCGGCTATCAACATATACTCGAGATGGTGCTGGGAATACTTTAACTAATTTATATCAAAAATGGGATAGCAGCGTAGGAATATGGATAAATAGTTCAAGCGGGATATACACTTATGACGGAAATGGAAATAGACTGACATCTTTAACTAAACATTGGGATAGCAACACAGGAGTGTGGACAAATTATTGGAGTGCAACATATACCTATGATGGAATTGGGAATTTGTTAACCTTTTCGGATAAGGACTGGAATAGCAGCAAAGGGATCTGGATTAATCATTGGCGCAGAATTTATACCTATGACAGCGGTGGAAATTTGTTAACTTTTTTAGCTGAAACCTGGGAAAACATTGCCGGAATATGGGAACCAACTGGGCTGACTACTTACACATATAACGATAGCGGAAATTTACTAACTGATTTATCGGAAAAATGGGATTCTGATGCTGAAATTTGGGTTAACAATGATCGCGAAACTTACACTTATAACAACAGTGAAAATATGTTATCAGATTTTTCTGAAAAATGGAATGTTGATTCCAGTAAATGGGTAAATGATAAACGATACACTTACACCTATGATAATAGCGGTAATATACTAACTGATTTTTTTGAAGACTGGAGAAACAATACATATTGGAAGAAGGGTCCGCTTACAACGCACACCTACGACGATAATGATAATTTACTTCTTTCTGTAACAGAATACTGGAATATCGATGATGAAATATGGTGGGAAAGTTTGCGGAGATATTATACTTATAATAGCAATGGAAATCTGATTCACTCTAAAAGTGAAGCATGGTCTGAAGCTGGATGGGGGGCTTTTAGCCAGGTAATTGTAATAAATAATAATAGCTATAATTATGAATTCGTTTATGAGGAGCTAAATGCATATTATAGTTCTGTTACATCTGTTGATAATTCTGGAGCTAATGAAATAAATAGTTTTTCTTTATCTCAAAACTATCCCAACCCTTTTAATCCAAGTACAACAATTAGCTACTCATTGCCTCAAAGTGGATTTACACAATTAAAAGTATATGATATGTTGGGACGTGAAGTTGCAAAATTAGTTAATAAAGAACAAGCAGCAGGAAATTACAATGTAGTGTTTGATGCTTCACAGCTTTCAAGCGGAATATATTTTTACCATTTAAGGGCAGGACAAAACTTTGTGCAGTCTAAAAAGATGGTTCTTTTGAGATAAGGAAACTAAGAAGTATCCATAGAATCAAGTAGTTGTGCAATTAAGATACATATTTTTATTAAATGACAAATAGGATGGAATTATGAAAACATATAAACTGATATTTTTCTCATTTGCGATATTTGCTTTTAACTATTCAACCATTTCTTCTCAACAGAGAGATTACCTTGAAGTTCCAAATGAGCATTTGAATGAGCCAATTCATGATCTTGAAATGAAAATTGGTAGTAAATATTTAGAAAATAAGATACAGGGGCTTAGCATAACTAAAATGCCACAATCTGTTCACTTTAACTCAACCTCTCTACTTGATAGCATTTTAGTAAATAACACATGGGGTAAACAAAAAATTAGGTACACTTATAATGCTGATGGCAATTTGACTTTGAAGTTGCGGGAAGACTCTACCGAAAGTGGGTGGTCCAATCTTAACCGAAATATTTTCACCTATGATTCCAACAGAAATATGACTTCGAACGTGTTTGAACAATGGAAAGAAAATCAATGGGTAAAAGTTGAAAGATCTACTTTCATCTATGATTCCAATGAAAATTTAACTTCGCTGTTACATGAATACAGGCTTGAAAACCAATTGGTTAATGATTGGCGAAGTACATTCGAATATGATTCCAACGGAAATATGATTTTATTATTATCAGCAACATGGAATGAAAGCCAGTGGGTAATTCTTGAGAGATTTACTTTCTCTTATGATTCCAAAGACAATATGACTTCGCAAATAAATGAAAGATGGGATGGTAGTATATGGAATAATTTTAAGCGGGATACCTTTACATATGATTCCAATAACAATTTAATTTTACATTTTACCGAATACCCGGGTGATAATCCATGGGAGAATCATAGCCAAACTACTTATACATATGATTCCAATGGAAATATGACTTCAGTATTAAAATTAATGTGGTATGGAAGCGAATGGTCTAATGATTCTCGAGCAACTTACACATACGATTCCGATGGAAATATGACCTTGGAATTAAATGAATGGTGGAGCGATGAAACTCAATGGAATAATGATAACCGACAAACATACTCCTATGACTCTAAAGACAATAGGACTTCCAAAATGTACGAATACTGGGGAGATGAGCAATGGAACAATTCATCACGAAGCACTTACACAAATGATTCAAAAGGTAATGTAACTTTTATTTTAAATGAAGAGTGGGATGGAAGTCAATGGATATTGACAGATGACTACTTTTCCTTTAATGATTCTTTCGGCAATAGTTTTGGTTTTTATGGTTCGAAAATAGTTCTGTTTTATAGTACACTTACAGATGTTGTAGAAGGAAACTTAAATATTACAAAGTTCTCATTAGATCAAAATTATCCAAACCCATTTAACCCAAGTACAAAAATACAATATACCATCGCTAAGTCTCCCCTCCTTGGAGGGGACGGAAGGAGTGGGTTGGTTACTCTGAAAGTATACGATATTCTCGGACGAGAAGTTGCAACTTTAGTAAATAAAAATAAAAAACCCGGATATTATGAAGTTCACTTTAATGCTTCCAGTCTGACAAGCGGGATTTATTTTTACAGGCTGCAAAGTGGGAATTTTATTCAGACAAAAAAGATGATATTACTCAGATAAATGCCGTGCAAGAACTCCGATCCAATGAAACAGGGTCGGAGTTAGTATAAACCTAATATTATAATTATTTATTATGCAGTAAAATCGTTTCTAATTTCTCCAATTGGAATCCCGATTGATCAGAACAATCTAGCAAGTATTTATTAAGCATAAATAATCTCGTCACTAATTCTTTAATTTGAGAATTATCAAGGGGTTCGTGCGATAGATATTTAACAAAAGAAATACTAAGTATCCATTCGGATAATTCTTCAAATGCCTCTTTGCTGTAGTACCAAACATCCTCAAAATAATTCACATTCAGATACAATCTAACATAATCGTCATTGAAAAGAGTCTTTATATAGCTGGATTTCTTTGTGGAAATGTATTGCGATATTTCTTTTTGAGATTTCAGAGATAAAAATTCGTCAAGGACAAAATCATCGTTAAATAAGTTATTATCGAAGTCCAGAATTACTTTTAGCAGAATGGTCAATCTATATTTATCACTCTCCCCTCTTCCAAGTCTATCCAAAATAT
>JAADIB010000234.1 GCA_013151565.1 Chlorobiota bacterium | reverse complement strand
TTGCACCGAATTCTGTGTCAAATAATTTTGTAATGAATATAGATTATGCCCCTACATTTCTGGATTATGCGGGAGTTGAAATCCCCTCAGATATTCAAGGTAAATCGATTAGACCAATTCTTGAAGGAAACAATCCTTCGGATTGGAGAAAGTCAATGTATTACCACTATTACGAATATCCACATGGCTGGCATAAAGTTCATAAACATTATGGTATTAGAACTGACAGATTCAAACTAATTTATTTTTACGGAATTGATTATTGGGAATTTTTTGATCTTGAAAAAGATCCCGATGAGTTGAATAATATTTATGAGAAGATGAAGAATTCAAAGATAGTAACCGATTTGAAGCAAGAACTCAATTCACTTAAAGTTAAATACAAGGATGCAGATGAGTAACAATCTATTTTTAAATTAACTCTGAGTAATGTAAATTGTTTTGATTTACCAATATATTCAACAAATCCTCTATCTTTACCCTTGGAATGATACAAAAGTCTCCCAAATATACCCTTGTTTTGTTACAAAGAGAAAATTATGAATACAATTAAAGAAGAAGTTGAAAAGAAGTTTGGCAAATAGACTTCTACAAATAAAACTCACTAATTATTCTATGTCCTTAAAATTCTTTCTGTCCTCTTCCCCACTGAAGGATGGCTATAGAAAAACCACTCTACGAATGGATGCGGTTCTTTGTCCCCAAGATTCTGATCTGTAAGTTTTTCAAGTGTATTGATGAATGCATCCGGCTTACCGGTTGTTTTAATTGCATATTCGTCTGCTTGGTATTCAAATTTACGAGATATGATATTTCCAATAGGAGTAGTGATTAGCCCGATAAGCATAGCCCAAACTGATAGTATTGGGAGAGCGGCAATTTGGGTAATTTCAGAAAAGCCAAACCACGTAAGTGAAAGTTCATATAATTTTGCCATAATAAAAAATGTTAGAAAGCTTGTAACGGTTCCGATAAAAAGATTTTTAATAATATGTTTATGTTTATAATGACCAAACTCGTGAGCAAGCACGGTTTCGATTTCGTCTTCTGTATAGTTTTCAAGCAATGTATCACCGAGAATAATACGCTTTGTTCTACCTAGTCCGGTAAAAGCGGCATTGGCTTTTTTAGTATTTTTACTCATATCAAATTGGAAGACATTTTGGACTTTCATTTTTACATCAGCAGCAAGATGCAGAACTCGATTTTTAATTTCTTCATTTTCGAGCGGAGTAACTTTATAAAATATTGGCAGAATTATTATCGGTAAAATCTGAGCAAGAACAACGGAGATAAAGAACATAGCGATTGAAAAAACAAGCCACCAAAGATCACCGAACGTAAGCATCACCCAATAAAATAAAAGTAGAATCGGGATTCCAATAACCGAACCAACCATCAGTCCTTTAATATCTTCCCAAATCCATTTCCAGAAAGTCTGATTGCTCAGTTCATATTTATGCTCAAGATAAAATTCAGTATAGTACTTTACCGGGAAGTTAATCACCGATGAAACAAATCCTACAACTACTACAAACAGAAGTAAAAGCAGGTATTGATTTTCTGTATAATTCCTTAAGTAGTTTTCCAACTCTTTGCTGTATTCGAAATAAACGAAAGCAATTATTGCAAAAAAGGAAATTATCCCTTTGGCTATACCTATAAATAGTTTTATGTTGTTGTATTTTTTAGCGTTTTTGTTGTTCATAAGTTTCTAATTTTAATTGAATTTTTGAAAATTCAGTCACTGCACTGACCAAATTTACGTAAATATAGTCAACGAACTGACTGTATTTACATTTTTGGTGAGATAATGTTAAATGATTTCCAATGCACTTTTAGGAAGCCAGCCGACTTTGCCGTCGTAGAGTTTAACTTCAACCCAATCACCAAATTGACTCATTACCGCAACTTTAAGCCCTTCGTGAATAACAAACAGATCATTACTCGAATCATTAGGTGATTGTTTGGCAGCAACGGTGTTAGTTGTAAGTATTGCAAAATCTTTTGATGTTTCTCTACTAAGATTCGCGAAAAGGACTATTGTGAATAGAATAGCTCCCAACAGACCAATAAATGCCGAATAAATTGAATACCTCTGCAAACGCCCATGCTTACTTACAAAGAAAAATGTAATACTCACTAAAAGTATCAGGTAGAAAATAATAACTAAAACTTGCCAAGTGGTAATAGAAAAAGCTGTAATAAATGAAACCCACCAATCTACAATAAAAATCTGCGGTACTTCTTTTATTCTATCAATAGTACGAGCTTTAACAATTTTCAAGTTATACTGCAGATCCTCATTATCCGGTTCAAGTTTTAACCCCCGCTCATAATTCAGAATTGCATAACCAATTTTCCCAGAACGGTAATACGCATTTCCGAGATTATAATATAAAGCAGTACTTGAATAACCTTGATCTAAAATTGCCTGATATTTTTGTACTGCTTCGTCATATTGTTTATTCTGATACAACTGATTCCCCTGCATCATCAACGAATCAATATCAGCTGCATTAACCGAACTAAATAATAAAACTATAAACAATATGATTGAAAAAAACTTCATTTTATTTTTTCTTTTTGGTTTTAACTGAATTCTCAATTTCAACAATTGCTTTCACCGCTTTTTCATAAATATTTTCAGCCTGCTCCCTTGTTTGTGATTGCGGCGCAAATCTGGCAAACTCGCATTGGTTTAAAATATCCCGTACATCTTCAACAGTATTTTCATTAACATCATTTTTATGCAATAACTCAACCACCTTTTCAATCGAAAATTCTGATTTCGGCAAGAGCAGTTTATCTTCCAGATAGCCGTATAACCCTCGAGAAATTTCATTAAAATATGTCACAAGATCATTTTCATCCAGAGCTTTCTTTGCCAATTTTAATCTGTTGCTTGCATTCTTCTGAGCTTTCCTGAATTTCATTAATTCTACATTACCGCTCAGTTTATCCTGCCGCTTTTTGAAACCGATAAACCCTAACATCACAAAAAGAGGAACAATTAACGAATACCAGAACCAACTTTTTATCAGATTTCCTTTTTCAATTTTTTCTAATTGGAAATCGGATGTTTTAATAAATCGAATATCCTTACTCAGCAGTTTTATATCTTCTTTTGTAAAACCTTCACCCGGAGTTGCAACAGTTCCGCTGCCCTGCTTAATAGTAAGAGTAAATTGAGGAGAAGATAATTCGACATATTTTTTTCTTCTGGGATCGAAATAACTGAACTTTATCGGCTTGATCACTTTAACTCCGGCAACTCTCGGAACAATAAGATATTCCTCACTTTTAAACCCGGATATAGTGCTTTTTCTATTAACTTTTTTAGATATCTTCGGTTCATATTTTTCAAAGCCTGGCGGAAGCACAACATCGGGCATATCAATCAGTTCAATGTTACCGCTACCGCTCACTGTAAGTTTTAATGTTACTGCTTCGTTGGTTTCTACGTTATTCTTATCCAATTCTGCTTTGAAATCGAACTGACCGACCGCACCGGAAAATGATTCAGGCTTTCCATTTGCAGGTAGAGGAGAAACGTTTATAGCAACAGTATTTGATGTAGCGGTAAATTGTATAGTTTCGGTTCTGCCGAAAAACGAGTCATTAAAAAATGCATCGAACGGATCATTTGATCGCTTCTTTCGTTTTACCATTACCGGTATTTCCAACTCAAATGGTGTTACTGTCAATTTACCGGACTTTGTTGGGAATAATGCAACTTTCTTTAATACTGCAGAATTGTAACGAACTCCCTTATACATTTCAACATCAAAACGTATATTGTTGCTTGTTTCAAGTTCTTCAGCCCAGAACCCCTTGTACCGCGGTAGTTTGGAAATTTGAGGAGATGAAATATTCAGTTTAGTATATAATTTATAAATTACCGTAACCTGTTCGCCTTGTACTACATTTCTCTTATTGGCTATTGCTCGAATAAAAACATTTTGTTTAAGTTCTTCATCGGACATTGATTGTGAACTATTTCTCGATCTGCTCGGTTTACCGGAAGATTTCTGAACAGTTATCGTAATACTATTGCTTTTGTAATCCTTTCCTTTATATTGGATAGAAGCCCTGTCAATCTTAAACTTACCGGTTTTTGTAGCTGTGACAATATAGGAATATGTAATCGTAGAAGAAACATTCCCGTTGATCATTCTGATACTTGACGATTGATTTGGTCCGCTGAGAATTTTGAAATTTTTTAAATTAGGTGGACGAAATCCCCTGAGATTATTTCCATCCCCGCCATCAAAAGTAAAATATATTTGAAATTTTTCATTCTGTTTTACTGTTGTTTTATCCGCCGTCAGTTCAAACTTTTGACCGAACAAATTTGTGCTGCTGAACATCAGCAAAACCATTAATGGTAATATGTATTTAAAACTTTTCATAAAATCTAATTTATAAAATTACCAATCTTTTTCTACTTTTACTTTCTTACCTTTTTGTTTTCTTAATTCTTTCTGCAGATCTTTTTCATCATCTTTCAGAGCATTTAATATTCTTTCGGCTTCTGCTTTGGATATTTCCGGAGGAGGCTGCTGCTGATTCTGCTGGTTTTTATTCTGTTGTTCTTTTTGCTTATCATTCTTCTGCTGGTCTTGTTTCTGCTGATCCTTATTTTTATCCTGGTTTTTCTTATCGTTCTTGTTCTGATCTTTGTTTTTATCTTTATTTTTTTTCTTATCCTTATTCTTATCTTTTTTCTGCTGCTGTTTCTTCTTTTGTTTATCCTTTTCCTGCTTTTGTTTTAAGGCATAAGATAAATTGTATTTTGCCTCAAGATCATTAGGATTTAGTTTCAGAGCTTGCTTATAAGCAGAAATGCTCTCATCAAGTTTCTGTGATTTAAGAAAAGTGTTACCAATGTTATAAAAGACATGCGATTTTTGCTTATCGGTCTTTGCCAGAGCTAAAGCATTTTTATAATAACTTAACGCATCTTTATATTTCTTCTGCTTATAAAGGGCATCGCCTAAATTAAAGTGTCCTTCGTAGGTCTCAAAATTTTCATCAATACTTTCTTTAAAATCTTTCTCCGCTTCATCATATTTCCCTTCATCGTATTTATCCACACCATCATTAATAACTGAGCGGGACTGCCCGATAATTAAATCAGTCAGTAAAAAGGAAAGCATCATGAATATCAATATGTTTATCTTTTTTATATACATCTTTTTTAAATTCCAAACTTCAAAATATAAATCTCAAATAAATACTAAATTCTAAAAATCAATATTCAAACAACATGTCTTGCAAAAATCGAAAGTTCCATTTCCCAATTCATATTTCGGTTTGCTATTTGTTCATTTCATCAAACTTAATAAACAGTTTATTCTTATTACTTGTAATAAAAAACTCTAAAATCAATAGTAAAACTGCCGGCAATAAGAGATAGTAAAATCTATCCTCATAGTCGGTAATTCTTGTTGCGCCGTACTCTGTCTTTTCAAATTTTGAAAGATCATTATAAACTTTATTCAATTCATCTTCGGTATTTGTTCCATGATAGTATTTACCATTAGCTGCATTAGCTATTTCTTTAAGAGTATTCTATTCTCATCCAATTTGGTCAGTACTACATTATTATATCTATCCTTTTTATACCCAATCTGCTGTCCGCTAGCATTTTTGATCGGGATAGGAGCGCCGGTTGTTGAGCCAAGTCCAATAGTAAAGATAGAAATTCCATCACTGGCAGCTTCTTCAGCAATTTTAACAACATCGCCCTGATGATTTTCACCATCTGTAATTATTATAATTGTTTTCTTAGTATCTTCATCTTTTTTGAATGACCTTATTGCCAGCTTAATTGCCGGACCAATCGCCGTTCCAGGCTGCGGCACTGTTGAAACATCAACTGCGGAAAGGAAGAGGTTTGCTGCTGAATAATCTGTGGTAAGGGGAAACTGAACAAACGCCTCGCCGGAAAAAACTATAAGCCCGATTCTATCGCCCCGAAGTTTATGGATAAGTTTCGCTATCTCATGCTTTGCTTTTTCCAATCTGCTTGGTTTAATATCCTGCGCCTCCATACTGAGAGATACATCAAGCAGAATGTAAACATCAATACCGACTTGTTTTACTTCTTCAATCTTCGACCCGACCTGTGGATTCGCAATTGCAAAGATCAGCAGGATAAACGCAGTTATTGTCATCCCAAATTTTATTAATCCTTTCAAATTACTCCTTAACGGGAATAATAATTTGTGCAGCCTGGAATTCGCAAAATTATTAAGCAGAACATTTTTCCTTCTGTGCGAATACCAATAGATCAATATCAATACCGGCACAAGATAAAGTAAATTCAAATAGTCTATGTGAGCAAATCTAAACATAATGTTCTAAG
>JAADIB010000307.1 GCA_013151565.1 Chlorobiota bacterium | reverse complement strand
AAATTTAATAAAATATTAAGTAATGAATATTTTAATTAGTTAAGATTCAAATTGCTTCAAATTTGTCAAGTGGAATTTATTTTTATAACTTATTTGCCGGAAATAAAATCATATGCAGGAAATGTATACTAATTAAATAACATGAAATATTTTTTACATTAAACCAAATAATAATTTAGGAGGCTATTATGAAAAAGCTAACATTAATTCCATTGATAATTTTTCTTTCGTTATTATTCTCATGCTCGAATAACGATAATCCTACCGAGCCAGGGAATAATAAGCTTGAACCAAAAGCTCCGACTTTTAAAAGTATCGAAATACCTGATCATATGAAACAATCATCAGATTCACATGCTCAAATGGCTGCAGTATGGTTAGGAGTAGCGAATAGTTTTACCGCGTATAGCAGTTTATTTGTCCCGCCAGAAGGAGCAAAATCATTACCCAAAGTTAATGCTCTTAATGATGAAGGAAAGTATACATGGACTGTAGGAACACTGTCAGTAACATTAGTATATTCGTCAGATAATGAGTATACAAGATGGAAAGTAATGTTTAGCGGAACAGATAATGGTACGACCTATATTAATTGGGTATTCATGGAAGCTGAACAAACTATCGATGGTAAAAATGGTACGCTGGTTATGTATGAAGATAATACAACAGATATAGCTGCTAAATGGACTTGGAATAATAATTCGGATGGTAGTTCTGATTATACCTTCCTTAATTATTCAGATTCAGGAATGAAATTGGTAATTCATGTTAATGCTGATAAATCAGGTGAGATGAATTTTTATGAAAACGATAACGGTCAATTTGTTCTTAGATACAAGTTCACATGGAACAGTGATGGTTCAGGCGCTTGGTGGGACTATGTAAATAATGAAAATGGTACATGGCAATAATTACTAATATTATTAAAAATTCACAATTCCCGAATCATAATTTTATTTGATTCGGGAATTTTTTTATTAATAAGAAAAATTTCTTGATAATATTATTTTTATCAACGCCTTTGCATGTTGATAAGTGGAATGGTCGGTGGTTTTATAATAGCTCAGATACTAATGTGAATGGGTTATATTAATAATTATTAAATATTACTAAAAAGAAAACATAAAGATTGATGTAATATGATGTTAAAAAGAATTTTAATCATGCTTGATCTTTTGCTGTATTCAGATGCACAATTGACTATGCTGTTGATATTATAAGGAAACAAAATGCAGCAATATATAGTATGACAATAATGGATATACCGGATAAAGAAGATCCTATCGGAGCAGTTTCAATTTGAAAATTTTATTAGGTGTATAAATTGGAATATAGAGGAGAATTAATAGAGATAAATCAGAAACCGTTATTTATCGGTTTTTAAAGGAGACGTATTATGATAGTAAAAAACTTTATGAGAACAAACTATGTTTCAGTATCACTAGATACCCCTATCAAAAGGGTGAATCAGTTTTTGCACCAATTTAATATTAAGTATGTTCTTGTGACTGAAAAAGAAGATGAATTAATTGGAATTATCACTTACACTGATCTGTTTCGCCATTTATTACCAAGCTATGTTGAATTTCTTACACATGCGGATGAAAACATTTTTTTCCCGGAGAACATTGAGGAACGTACACTGGACTTAATTAACAAACCTGTTAAGGAAATAATGACGAAAGAACCTGAAACTGTTAAACCGGAGTTACCATTAATAGAAGCCGGGGCGCTGATGCTGGCTACTAAAGTAAAACAACTTCCGGTTGTTGAAGGGAATAAGTTGGTGGGTGTAATAAGTTATACCGATATTACTTGGGGATTAATGATAAAGAATTGTAAATACTTTTAATAATCAAGGAGATAAAACTATGTCAATGAGAAAAAAATATTTAAAGAACCAAAAGGAATGTACAATTACATTTACAATACCTAAAAGCATTGGAGATAAGTACAAAAAAATAAGTGTTGTTGGTGAATTCAATAATTGGGATCAAGGCGCTCATCAGTTTAAAAAAACTAACTCAAAAGGAACATACTCCGTATCAGTAAGAGTTCCGGTAGGCGGCGAGTACCAGTTTAGATATGTAGCAGACGGAATCCACTGGTTTAATGAAGAAAAAGCAGATAAACAAACCGCTGCTCCTTTCGGAAATTCTAAAAATTCTGTAGTTAAAATTTAGTAAATTTATTATCATACAGTAAATTATAAATGGGGTTGAGGGAAAAATGGGAATTGATGATTATCAAAAACTGAGCTCGAATGAAGAAATAAATGAATTAAAATCTGATATTGAGAACGGTCTTACAGAAGAAGAAGCTAAAAAAAGAATTGATGAATATGGTTTGAACGAAATACATGATAAAGAGGAATCGTTTTTTCACAGAATATTCAGACGATTTTGGGGACCGATCCCTTGGATGATAGAAGTGACTGCCATTGAGGAACTTGCAGGAATTGATATTCTCTGCTCCGATAAAACTGGTACATTAACCAAGAATAAAATGACGACCGCTGATCCTATTCTCTTTGGGAAATTCACTGCTGATAATTTAATGCTTTATGCAGCTCTGGCTTCAAAGGAAGGAAATCACGATCCCATTGAAGTATAGGCGCTCGGTAATAACAGAAGAAATAGGCGAGAGATTAAAAGACATTTGTATTGAGATTTCAGAAAGGTACGAGATGAATTTTGTGGAAATAGGATATGAATCAGATCATGTACATTTTTTGGTTCAAAGTGTTCCAAGCCTATCGGTATCAGAAATAGCGAGGAAGTTGAAAAGTAACACAGCCAAACAATTGTTTCAACGGCATCCTGAAATAAAGGTAAAATTATTGGGAGGTAATTTCTGGACAAGTGGGTATTATGCAAATACAGTTGGGTAATATGGGAATGAAGAGGTAATAAGGAAATATGTTGAGAGTCAGGGGAAAGAGAAAGAGTACAAAAAAGTTTATGATGGGCAGCTAACTCTTTTCTGATACCTCGAGGCTCTGCCTCGGGGTAGTTCATTGATGTTGTAAAAGTATTTTTTTATCGTCATATAATTAAAGATAGTATGCTGTTTCAAAAAATTTTTAAAAAACATAATTTAAGAACCAATTAAGAAAGAGGAAAAAATGTTAAGGAAAATATTATTCCCTACCGATTTTTCGGAAGCTTCTGTAAGAGTTAAAGATAAATTAAAAAAAATGTCCGATTGCGGAATAGGTAAGGTGGTAATGATACACATAATGGACGAAAGGAAACTTGCATTTTCAGAATATATAGATAGTTTCAGTTTCGGAAGTTTTAAGTTGGAAAAAACTCTAAAAATAAAATTTCAGATGAAATTAGATGAATGGAAGATAGAAATGGAAAAAGCCGGCTTAAAAGTTACAACTGATGTTGTAACAGGTACACCTTTTACAACTATTCTGGATTATGCAAAAGAGGAAAAGATGACATCAATTTTTCTCGGGCATAAAGGGCATGATAAAAAAACAGAAGGCATTATGCTGGGAAGTACGGCGGAAAAGATTGCCCGTAAATCTGATATTACTGTTGTATTAATTTAATTTTGAATATTAAATAGGAGTTAAAAATGTTACGTAAAATATTATTTCCAACCGATTTTTCTGAACATTCCGTAAAGGTAAAAAAGGAACTTAAGAAACTTGCCGGATGTGCTAAAGAATTGATCATCCTTAATGTTCTGGATAACAGAATTTTTCCGTATTTGGATACAATAGGTGATATAGAAATTCAGAATCTTAACCTGATGGATAGCTTATCAAAAATTGCCGAGAATAATTTAATAAAATGGAAAACTGAGTTTGAAAAAGCCGGCTTTCAAAAAGTAAGAATTTTAATGAGGGAAGGTGTTCCTTTTAATGTTATTCTGGAAGAAGCAGAAAAGAAAAAAGTTACTTCCATATTTTTAGGTCATCAAGGTATAAATGCAGTTGAAAGAATGTTATTGGGAAGTACGGCAGAAAAAGTCGCCCGAAAAGCACATATTCCTGTTGTTCTTGTAAAATAGCATATTAAATTAATGAACCTTACTGTTCACATTGAAAAAATAGGAAGACAGACAAAATCTGTTATTGAAGGTTATGGGCGATTAAGCATAATGTTATTCCATGCTTTTGCATCCATACGAAAATTCCATCTTTATTTTGGTCAGATAATTGAACAGTTTATTTATATTGGACGAAGATCATTACCAATAGTAATTATCACTTCTATTTTTATTGGGTTAGCGCTGGGAGTTCAGATTGGAACACAAATGAGCCCTCTTACTCCGGCATGGCTTGAAGGCGGACTTATTCTTCGATCGATACTACTGGAAATGGGTCCCATTATTATTGGATTGATCCTATCCGGCAGAGTTGCTGCTGGAATTGCTGCAGAGCTTGGTACAATGAAAGTTACCGAGCAGATTGATGCGCTGCGTAGTTTTGCAATTGATCCTGTTGAATATTTAGTAATGCCTCGTTTAGTAGCAGCAATGTTCGCTGTTCCAGCGCTATTGGTATTTGCAGATTTTTTTGGAATTCTGGCAGGTTTTGTTTCTTCATATTTTACTATCAATTTAAACTGGGCAGGTTTTGTGAAAGGTATGCATCATAGTTTTTATGTCAGTGATGTATTTGCCAGTCTTATTAAAGCTTTTATATTTGGGATTATAATTGTTATTTTCGGTTCCTATTTCGGATTCAATTCCAGAAGAGGCGCTAGGGGAGTT
The DNA here is from genome assembly GCA_013151565.1 of Chlorobiota bacterium. Lineage (GTDB taxonomy): Bacteria > Bacteroidota > Ignavibacteria > Ignavibacteriales > Melioribacteraceae > SZUA-22. The sequence goes on along the minus strand of JAADIB010000307.1, from coordinate 969 downwards.
GGTAAAGCAACAACATTGGCGGTGGTTTGGGCTTCCGTTGATGTTTTAATGTTAGATTATGTTATTTCAGCTATTATGTTTTTTATATGATAAAAATTAATAATTTACATAAATCATTCGGGGAATTTAAAGTTCTTAACGGCGTTGATTTAACCGTTGAAGAAAATAAAATTCTTACTATAATAGGGAAAAGCGGAACCGGGAAATCGGTACTTCTGAAAAATATTATTGGATTGCTGGAACCAGATAGCGGAACCATTGAAATTGACGGTATTGATGCTACCGGCTTTAACGAAGAAGAATTCAATAAATTAATTCGTCCTAAAATGGCTCTCGTTTTTCAAGAAAGCGCATTGTGGGATTCAATGACTGTAGCTGCGAACATTGATCTTGCTTTACAAATTCAGAAGCATTTAGGTGAAGCTGAAAGAAAAAAAAGGATCAAAGAAAGTCTTGAATCGGTTGGGTTAAAAGATATCGAAAATGTCTATCCCGATGAGTTGAGCGGCGGAATGTTGAAACGGGCAGCAATTGCAAGAGCAATAGCAATGAGACCAAAATATTTACTGTATGATGAACCGACAACAGGACTGGATCCTGTTTTATCGAATGTTATTAATAATTTAATAAAGAAAATAAATGTAGAAATGGGGATAACCTCACTGATAATAAGCCACGATATTCAAGGTGTGGAAAAGATTTCTGATTATACCGCAATGCTCTTTGAAGGAAAAATAATTGTAACGTGTGGAGCAAAAAAAATGTGGGAGCAGAAAAATCAAATATTTAATGATTTTATTAGAGGAAAAATCACTTGATGAATACTAAAAAGAATGAATTTATCATCGGATTAACAATGTCAATAGCAACATTAATTGTTATCGTAGGGATTTTAATCCTTGGTAAGTCAAATTTCTTCGTTACCGGATTACCGGTAAATTTAATAGTAGATAATGGTAATGGAATAGG
>JAADIB010000044.1 GCA_013151565.1 Chlorobiota bacterium | reverse complement strand
CAGCAAGCTTATCAAAATTATTTTCAATTGCATATTGTCCTGCAGCAGCCAGGATCCCGATCTGTCTCATTCCCCCGCCCCAGCTTTTACGTTTACGAAATGTCTCTGCAATAAAATCTTTCTCACCCAGAATAACCGAGCCAACCGGCGCGCCCAAACCTTTGGATAGACAAACAGAAACAGAATCAAAATACGAGGAGTACTCTGCGACAGAAATTCCAGTTACAGCGGAAGCGTTCCACAATCTCGCTCCGTCGAGATGCATCTTCAAGGAATATTTATCGGCAAGTGATTTTAACGCTTTAATATTATCCAATGGCTGAATAATACCACCGGCAACATTGTGAGTGTTTTCCACCTCTATAATTTTTGTCTGCGGCATGTAATAAGCGCTCGTGGGTCGAATCAGCGGTTCAACTTGTTCCGGTGTTATTATTCCATTCTCACTCTCAATTAAATTTAACAAAAGACCGCTCAGCATTGCAGGCGAGCCGGATTCATATTGAAAGATGTGCGCATTTTTATCGCAGATGACTTCATCGCCGGGTTGTGTATGCGCGTTTAAACAAAGCTGATTCCCCATCACTCCGCTTGGAACAAATAAAGCATCCTCTTTGCCGAATAACTCCGCGCAATACTTTTGAAGTTTGTTTACAGTCGGATCCTCTTTGTAAACATCATCACCGACCTCTGCGTTAGCCATTGCCAACCGCATTTCCTTACTTGGTTTTGTAACTGTGTCACTGCGTAAGTCTATCATTGTTTATCCTTTAAATTTTTTCTTAGAGAATTGAACAACTAGTATTAATAAGAGCTGATTTTCGAGGTAGCTATTTCTTTAAATTTTTCATTCAATCTATCTTTGAATTCTTTCCCAACTTTATCGAATGTTTCTAATAACTCTTTAAAAGTATTTTCACCACCAATAAAATCCCAATACTCTTCCCCAATAAGAAAATCATTTGGATGATCCATCATACCAACTTCAGTAAATCTACTATATGCTTCGGGATAATATGGATTATATGGAAATGCAAGAAAAACATTAATCGGTTTTCTTTTCCTTGCAATCCATTCTAACAATTTCGTCTTGCTTTTTTCAAACACATCAATATTTGGTTTTACTGTTTTTATTTCAAAGTAAAACTCCTCATTATCTCTTTTCATATAAAAATCTGCAATATTCCCAGATTTTTGATATTCACCGTCTGAGGATGATGCTAGTAAGACTTCAGCCATTTCTTCTCTAATATTTGCCACTCTTTCTTTATTTCTTAATTTAGCAATAATATTTCCAATAACACTTTTTTGCTTTTCTGATATTACACCACCAACCCCATAGTTTCTGAAACATTCTACAGAGTTTTCAGATGCAACGATAACTGAAACATCTTCATATATTGACATACCTAATGTTGTTGCCATAGAATGGATAAACGAATAAGCAGCAATCTTCTCACTATCCTGAATTAAACGAGCAAGAAAAGGCATCGAAGTTGTTTCTCTTCCATATTTTTCCAATTTATCTTCTATTTTTCGAGTCAATAGTGTCGTTATCTTTTGCTCTTGATCATCTGACAAAGCCATTATTTAGTTTTCCTCTATAATTTTTTCTGCTTGAAATTTTTCAATAATTGTTCCTAATAAATTACCCCAATCTTCAAGTGCATATCGTAAATATCTTTCAACTTGATTCAATTCTTCATTAGATAATTTTCTACCAATACGATGAGTAGCTGAAAATTGAGCATCATCATCAGTGATTTTAAAAAGTATTCTTTCTTCCATTTTTATTTCTCCTTCAAATGAAAAATTATTTCTGCATACGCTGTTCTATCTTTTTCCACTCTGTTAAGAACCGGACGTTTATACTGATTAACTATTTCCATTCCTGCCAATTCAGCAATTTTAGCATAAAGTCCGTATTTGTCATTTGCAACAAGAAATACATCATAGTCATTTCGCATATATTTTTTGCTATTCAGCAGAACTTCTGCAATGCCTTGTACATAAGAATCACGAGCTTGTTTTCCTTGCCCTTTGTAAAGAGGACCTATTTCCAGTTCATCATTTCTTTCAAATCCATACAAGTCATAAGAATAAGCATGTTGCTCATGATAATCTATTAATCCAACATAAGGCGGACTTGAAAATATACCTTTTATTTTTTCCTGTTTAACAATTTTAGCAAACGATGGCAATCTTTTCCTCAATTCAGCAAGAATATTAATATTACGACTATCACCAGTTAAACAAATTTGTTTAGTATCAGTTCTTAAATTATCAAACTCCTCTATTCTTTTGAGAGTATCTTTGTTATAGCGTTCCCACCAGCTTAAAACTGAAAATAGCGGCTTACAAATCTTACCATGTTTTTTGCAGTAGTAGGTTGTTATTTGAGGTTCAAGTAATGTACCCAGATCAGAGTGTGTTGTAGCTCGGCAAGAGCGTATTGTTCTGCTTAACACTACACTCAATATTTTTTTTGTGTTCTTATTATCAATCTTTCGAATTTGTTGAAAAAGAAAATCAATTTCTTCTCTCACAACTTGCAAATACCATTTATCTAAAAAAGTATCCACTCCCGATTGTTTAAATTTTATGTTATACTTATTAACAAGCCTTTGAAATATCGGTAAAAATTCTTTTTCTTTTTCTCTACCATAATTCTTTTCATCAATTCTTTTTTGTCTAACTTTATATTTGAATTCGGGAGAAGGGAAATATTTGTTATTGAAAATTTTGAGCTCTTCTAATAATTCATTTTCAAAATCCAAATTATTTTTATCTTCTTGGAACTTCTTTAGTTCCCGTGTAATCTTTTTATAAGTTTTTTCAATATCATCAAAATCATATTTCCCAACTTTAACGTTACTAATAAGAGTATTGAAAGCTGAGATATCAATACCTATTGCATTTATTCCGAGTTCATTCGCCTGTACAAGTGTTGTTCCACTACCACAGAATGGGTCAAGGACAATATCCCCTTGTTGAAAAAACGATTCCTTTTTAAATTTATCAGTATGATTATCTAAGAAATACTCTACTAATTGTGGAATAAATTTACCTTTATACGGATGTAATCTGTGAACATGCTTAGTGGTTTCGGATTCCTTATACTCAGCAAATGACAGTTTCCAATTTAAATCATCTCCAAGTTTTTCTTTCCACAAATCCTCTTTTGTTAAGGAATGTTTTTGATAATATTCTTCTAAATCATATCTATTTATAAAAGTATTACCATTATCACCAATCTTAGGAATTCTCCCGTATTGAATTAAGTATGATATATTAGAAGTAGAAACACTTTTATTTAAATATTTTGAAGCCCAATTACTTGCTTCTTTTATTGTTAATAATTCTGTCATAAAAACCCTACTATTCTTTATTCATATAGTATTTAAAAGTAAATGGAAAATCAAATAAATTTTCTTTTAATTTTTACAAAAAGACTTAATAAAATAATTATAATTGAAACAGCGGAAGCTGCTAGCGGAATTAACAACGGATGTTTTGTATAAAATGTTAACTCTTGCTCAAGCGGTACATCAACAACTAGGAAAGTTCTTGTGTACATTTTTGTATCGGCAATTGTTCTGCCCAAAGGATCGATCAAACAGCTTATTCCACCATTAGCAGCGCGGACAACTGCCCGCCGATTTTCAACCGCACGAATAACGCTTATTTCTTTATGCTGATAAGGTCCGCTCGAGTCACCATACCAGCTATCGTTTGTAACTACAGCTATGAACTCAGCACCTTTTTTCACAAATACAGATGTAAAATCCGGGTAGATTGATTCAATACAAATTACTCCGCCGATTTTAATACTTCTCCCGCCGACTGTTGCATTGAAAACTGTCGTATCTCGCCCTGTATTCCAGCCGCTTAGTCCTACTTCCCATTTTATCCAATCACCTAGGAAAGGAAGAACATCAACCAGCGGAACTTTCTCTCCAAACGGTACCAATTTTATTTTCCCGTATTTCTGCACATCTCGTGAATTCGGTGAAAAGTATAAAATTGAATTATACGATGTGTACACCATTTTGCCGCTGCTTAATGGTTTGGCATATTCCGGGGCTACGCTGGAATCGCGGTAAAACGTTGCATCGGGCATACCGGTTAATATAGGAATATTATTCGTGTCAACGAATTCATGCAGTCTGTTCACTTCATTCGGATATCTACCGGCTAATAAATACACAGGCAAAGCGGTTTCCGGCCAAATCAATAATTCCGCGCCTGAGGAAATTGCTTTACTGCTTAAATCAAGATAAAGATTCAACTGCTCATCCAAACTACCGGCTTGCCATTTTTTATTCGGGTCTAAGTTTGGTTGTATCAGTCCAACTCTAATCGTTTTTTCTGGTTCTGAGTAATTACTAATTTTATAATTCCCATAAATAATTGGGATTATCAGAATTGCAGCGGCAACGGAGATTGAAAATTTATCAAACTTTTTCTGCTCTACATAAACCTTGATCGATCGATAAATAAAAACATTCGAATAAATAATTAGCAGCGTTAATCCATACACCCCAATAATTTCAGCGATTTGAATATAACTTGTAAAGTAAGGAAGACTATTCCCAAACGTAAGCCAAGGGAATTTGAAGTCAGTGATCGAATAGGCGTATTCATAAGTCACCCAGAAGAACGGGAGGAGAAGTAAAGCGATATTCTTATTAAAAACTTTCTTTGCAAAGTAGTATAAAGTTGACGGAATTAAAAACACCACCGGGTTGAAAAAGAATAAAGTTGTTCCCGCTATCATTAAAAACGGATCGGAGTTCGGAAGCCATCCGCCAACCCAGTAGAGAATAATAATATTAAAGAAGAATGCTGTGAAATAGGTCAGTCTATTTATTTCCGCAAGTCCTTCTCGATGCTGCAGCGCAAAGAAATAAGGAACCAGACCGATAAATATCAAATACGGCAGCGGTATCGGAGGGAAAGATAATCCGATCAAGATTCCGCTGGCTAATCCAAGCAGTAATTGTCTGTGTATCTTTTTCTTCTGCTCGGGTGAATTTAAGTTTCTATATTTTTCGAAAATTTTCATTTGTTTATAAATTTTGTTTAACTAAACCTTCGAGGTTTTGTAACTTATTTACTCAAAAAACCTCGAAGGTTTTTTATAATCATCCCCTTATATGGTTAGATTAATTATGCTCGTTTAATTTCTTATTTTTCTTGTAAAAATATCTTATCAAAAAGAATAGTACAACAGCAGCCGTAATGATCATACCCCAGAGAGAATAAGTTGATAAGTAATAATCTATTACATCAATATTATTCCCGACCAGCATTCCCATATAGATAATAATTGCATTCCACGCAAATGCTGAAATGCTCGCCAGCACAAATGTTTTTAGCATCTCAAGTTCATATACACCGGCGAAGAAGCTGATCACAGAACGAGTGCCTGGCATAAATCGATTTACCAGGATAAGTTTGTATCCCCATTTGTTAAACCAAATATCAGTTCTACTTAAACTTTCCTGCGTGATAAATGAAAGTTTACCAGACCGTATGATCTTTTCGCCAAAGAGTTTACCAACAAAATACATGAGCATAAAACCGAGTGAACTTCCGAAGCTTGTTATAAAAAGAACGGGAACATATCCCATTGTTGTAGTTGCAATCAGCGAAGCGCCAATAACCACAACAACATCACTCGGCGACGGTGGGAATATGTTTTCTATAAATGCGAACA
>JAADIB010000129.1 GCA_013151565.1 Chlorobiota bacterium | reverse complement strand
TCTATTTTGCAAAGGTTGAACAGACGTCCGACTTCAGTGAATATCGTGCAACTTTAAATTACTATCATAGATTTTAATTGGAGGAATAATAGGGAAGGTTATTGGGCAATCTTTCGACGGACTACCACAAGTTATAATTCTTATAAAAAATCCAACTTAAAACTCCTTGAAAATTGGAATGGTAGTAATTGGGGCAATGATAAACGATATCAATATATCTATGATAGTAAAGGAATACTAATCTCAGAAATATATGAAGCTTTGGATGACACAATAGGATGGATGAATTCGCAAAAATATACTTATACGTATGATATAAATAATAATGTTACGTATCGCCTAACTGAAGAATGGAATGGAAGTTACTGGGAGAATTCCGGATACATCACATATATATATGATTCAAATGAGAATATGATTCTGTATCAATATAAAATTATGGAGGAAGGCAATTGGGAAAATTATTATTATAAAATCACATTTAGCTATAATTCTGAAAACTTAAAAACTCAGTATCTGTATGAAAAATGGAACGGAATTGATTGGGAGCACAAAAATAAATACACATACAACTATGGCACAAATGGTAAAATTATTTCCGAATTAGGCGAAGAATGGAATGGGAATAATTGGGTTGATGATAGAAGAGGCACCTATACTAACGACATATCTCGGAAATATTGCTTTGTTCTTTTAATCCTTCAAGAGCAATTGATAGTTTTTCTTCGATTGATCGTGTTGATCTAACTGACATGATATACCTCTCAAATAATGATTAAAAAATACTCATGTCGCTAAATTTTCGCTAACCGTAGGGGATATTCCGCTCCTTATCCCATCTACGGTTCATCTTTCTCCACATTAAAACTGTCTCACCTTTTAAGGGGCAATATAAATTAACATACATGTTGCCTAAAGCTGTTGCCTAAAGCTTGGCTTATGAAAACTAAACTTCTTAAACTAAATAAAATACAAAAAATGATTCTTGATAGTATTTAATTTGTGGGTGCAGCATTCCACAAAACAGGATAGCAAATGCAAGCCAAACATTTCCACCTTCATCCACATAATAATATTTGTTTACATCTGAAGTGTTTATAGTTTTGATAATGTTATTCTTATCAAGAATAGAAACTTTTGTATCTTGCTTATGCACTTCATCAAATTCATGAATACCTTTATTGAGCCCTGTAATTTTAGTTGAGTCATTTAGCTCAAGTACTATTTTTTCACCTTCGTTAATTTCAGCAAGTTGTTCGAGCTTAATTTCTTTTTCACCTTTGTTAACAGAATTATCTAAATAGACGACTCCACCTAAAAACAAACTGCATGAACTAAGGGTTTAGAATAAGTATTAATAAAAACCCACTCCGCTTAGCGGGATTGGGCTTTTCAATTTGTGTTAATTAGTGAAATTAGCGGCAGCTATTTCAACATCATCATCTTTTTAACGGAAGAGAATTGACCAGCACTTAATTTGTACAGATAAACCCCGCTCGGAACTTGTCTGCCGAATTGGTTTGTTCCATCCCATGTAACGGTATATGAGCCGGGCTTGTATTCCTTATTGGAGATAATTGTCACAACTCTTTCACCAATGATATTGAATATTTCCAGTTTCACATTTGAATCTTTAGGAATATTGAATTTTATCTTTGTTGACGGATTGAACGGATTCGGATAATTCTGTTCCAAAGAATATTCTTCAGGTAGATTACTTTTTACCTTTTCTACCGGAGTAACAAAATTATATTGAGCATCATCAATATAAATTACGCCGGAAGAATCGGCAGAACTTATTCGCCTAATTCCAACACCTTCAAATGTAAGATTATCACCGCCTACATCAGATAGTTTAACTGATTTCATCTTCCAGCCGGTAAAGTTTAAAGTATCAACCACAATACTATGTAAGCTGCTTTGAGCATCAGCAAACCAGTACTCTAAAACATTTCCGCTGAGATCACCTTTTACCCAAATACCGAATTCGGTATCATTACTTCCGCCAATGTCAGATGGAACTGATTTGCTTACTTTGTAGTAACCGTCTGCTTGTGTAAAACCGTATTTCAATTCCGCTGATGAATTTCCATTTACTTTCTGTGCTTCTGTAATCGTAAAAGCTGAAGACGCATCAACACCAACAGAGTTTGGATTATCTAATGGGCTTCCCCAATAATTATTTATCTCAAAATCATCCACAAGATTACCTGCTGTGATATCGTAATCTTCCACTGTAAACGATATGGTTGTATTCTCCTGGTATTTCACTCCTTCAATATCACCTATTTCATCTCCTAGTTTAACTTGATATGTACCACCTTTATCTAAAGATCCGTTTGGGACAAAAGCAATTATGCCTTTGTTATACAAATTGAAATCGACAATCAAATTAACCGGGTTACCTTTTAAATCGAGAAATTGTATATTACCCGGCAATGTTGTTGCATCAATTGCCTGGTCAAACTGAAGACGGACTTGCACGGTTTTACTGATGTCAGTTTCTCCATTATCCGGATAAGCTCTTACTAAGTTCAGCTTTGAACGTGTTGTAAATTGAAGACTATACCCGAACACAAGATTTTTACCGAAAATGGTTTGAGCTGCATTACTGATCGATACTGTATATTTTTCACCAGGAGTTAAGTTCTGGGTCGGATTGAAAACAAGAGTCTTCTGATTATCTTTCCACGAAAAAGTACCATCTACTGATGGAGAAATTGAAAATGCCGACTCTGTTGAAGAAGCATCCATTCTGATATCGAATGCGATCTCAATATTACCAGCATTGCTTACTTGTTCTACTCCGTTTGCCGGAATGGAAGAAACCACATTAGGATTGTTTTCATTTGGAATCAATGATAAATTCCTATAAACAAAAACCGATTTGTTTGCAGTGACTGTCACCGAAGCGGAATCGAGAGAATAATCCTCTGCTTCCAAATACACTTTGTAATTTCCAGGTGCAATATTTTCAAAAAAGAAATACCCGTTATTTTGATCATCACCATCATAAACCAAACCACCGGGTTCCAATACCACATGAACGTTGTTCAACGGTTTTTTAGTATCACCCAATTCAGCGATCGGCTGATATGAAGCAGGAACATTTTCTAAAGGATCTCGAAGTATTCCCGCTACAATACCGTTTGGCAATGTACCTCTTCCGAAGTACTCCAACATTGATCTTGTAATTGCCCATGCTTCATGACGGAGATACTCACTGTTTTTCAATCTCCATGCCTCAGGTATGTAATCATGGAATGATCCTTCCGAAAGAACACCCGGCATTGTTAACGGACGTAAAACTCCGAGTCCCGACGTTCCCCAGCTCGGATAAAATGTCCAGTCGCCATAAACGACATCCCAACTTTTGTCCAGTACGTGATTAACTTTTTCAAGATTTCTATAAACCTTAATTGCATAATCTTTTGCTTGTGGAAATACGGGATTATCTGTATAACCTCTGAAAAGGACAAGTGAAAAGTTTGTTCTGTTTGAAGTACCCGTGGCATTCGAATGAATTGAATGGAATAGATCAACATTATTCGCATTAGCAATTCCCGCACGAACGGACAAGGCTATCTCATCAGAATCGCTATTGCCATGACGAGTTAAAATTACAGTAGCTCCGAGTGATGTTAAAATATCCTCGGCATGTAAAGCCTTATAATAATTTCCTTCCGATTCCCAAAAATCCGCTTCTACAACATGCCTGTCGTTAGCAGGGTCATGTCCGCCATGACCAGGATCAATACAAACTTTTATTCCATCCAGCGATTGAGCAAAAGAAACCGCAGCAAAAAGAACTATGAATATTACTGTATATATAAGTCTCATATAATTACCTTAATCAATCTTCAATTTTAATTTGTAAATAACACCATCAGTTGTGTTGTAAACAATCTCGTTGGCTACGGGTGACCAGCTAGGATACATTTCATTTATGTTTGGTGTATCCGTAAGTTCTACATCAACAGTTCCATCAACAGACACAACATGAAGTTCAGAACTGGTTACTTTGTAGCCGTCGTCGTAATCTTCCATATAAACTATCCACTTACCGTCCTTTGACCATTTTGGATAGTGGGCATATCCAATCTCAGAAATAATATTCCCATCAAAATCTGTTACAAAGGTACCTACACCGGCAACAGTAAAAAGCAGTTTTGTTTCATCAGGCGAAACTGATGGCCACAAATAACTACCATCTTCCAGGGGTGCATAAACTTTTCTTTTACCGTTTTGATAAACGATCATTTGAGTGTTTTCAATTGTTACAATTCGCTCGTTACTGAAATCTGTTTTCCGTAATTTATTGGAAATATTCTTGATCACAAGATTTTTGTTCACAACATATGCAACCGCTTCTCTAGGTCTTTCTAAGGGAGGAGTCACATTTCGTGCTTTAGTTTGAAGTATTTCATCAGTTTTTGATTTAAGATCAAATTCATGAATACTCGAATACTTCAACTTGTTTATAAATTGATCCTCTCTGTAGATGATCTGTGTACCATCTAATGAAAATTTCGGTTCATAACCGGCACCGGGTGCATCGATAATTTTTTCGATCTTTCCGTTAGCTGTATTGTACTGCCAGATACCATCATAATTTTCCGATGAAAATATTATGCTTTCACCGGTAGGACTTACTTGCGGATAAAAGAATTTACCCTGTTCAATTTTCGTGACCGGTTCATTGGAAATAACTTGCACATTCTGACCAAATACTACTCCGGATACGAATAACACTAGAAAAATATATTTTTTCATTAAGGCACTCTTAATTTTTTGTATTTAAGATTGTAAAGATAAAACCGTTTAGGTTATAAAAAAACCAAATAATATTATAGTATAAACTTATTTAATGCGATAATTGTTCCCGAATTAAAATAATTTCACACTTGATAATTTGAGTATAAGTTAGTAGCATGGAGCTATTATTCAAAAATCAGTGAGATTTTAGATGAAAAGATCAATAATTATAGCTGCTATTTTAATAGTCAATATAATTCAAGCTCAAAATTTTAAGCTGATTGACCAGGCAGTAGAAAATGCAATCAAAGATTCGGTTTTCCCAGGTGCTGCAATTTTGGTTGGAACTTCCAAAGATATTCTTTATGAAAATGCTTATGGTCATTATACTTACGATCCCTCATCTCCAAAAGTCAAGAACAATTCAATGTTCGATCTGGCTTCGGTAACAAAAGCATTCGGCACTAACTTCTGTGTAATGAAATTAGTAGATGAAGGAAAACTTGACCTTCAAAAACCGGTTGCATTTTATTTACCTGAGTTTGCAGTAAATGGGAAGGAGAAAGTTAAGGTTGTGGACTTACTGATACATGAAAGCGGACTAGCTCCGTACTACACACCTAAGGAAGGAGAAAGCCGTGAACATATCCTCGATACGATAAAAACATTCCCATTGAGTTATGAGACCAATTCAAGGATGGTATACAGCGGCTTGAATTTTATTACAACGATGATGATTATTGAATCAATCATTCATGAACCGATGTACAAATACTATGCACAGAATTTTACTGGTCCGCTTAAAATGAAAAGAACTATGTTCACTCCTCCTGATAGCCTAAAAAAAGATTGTGTTCCGACGACACCGGAATTTCAGGGAGTTGTTCATGACCCTTTAGCCAGAGGTCTTCAAGGTTTATCCAGTAATGCCGGGCTATTTTCTACTACAGAAGATCTAGCCAAGCTCTGCCAACTTTTACTAAATGGCGGGACATACGACGGTGAGCGATACTTAAAAGAGGAGACGATTAAGAAATTCACCAAACGATATTCTGATCATACTTCACGTGCAATTGGGTTTGATACAAGATCGGGCGAGCATCCTTCTTCGGGACAGTTTTTTAGTGAAGGTACGTACGGACATCTTGGCTATACCGGCACTTCAATTTGGATTGACCCGGTTAGAGATATGTTTGTTATCTTCTTAACAAATAGGGTTTATCCCGATGATACTTCCTCAATAAGCAGTACAAGACCAAAAGTTTATGATGCTGTTATCTTATCACTAGAAAAATAAATTCTTGATTCTGGATGCTAGATGCTGGTATCCAGAATCTACTTCAGTAATATCATTTTCTTTGTTTCCGTAAAACTACCACTTTGCAATCTGTAAAAATATGTGCCGCTCGGTAGGTTATTTGCATCAAATACTACTTCGTAATTTCCAGGCTGCTGCTGTTTGTTTACTAATGTTGTAACTTCACGTCCGAGGATATCGTAAACTTTTAAGGTTATATTGTAGAGCCAATCTCCTGATTGGCTTTGGTTAGAACTTTGAGCGAAAGAGGACTTTCGCCTGCCTTGCCGGTAGGCAGGCTCTACAAATGGAATTGAATATTTTATAGTTGTACTTGGGTTGAAAGGGTTTGGATAATTCTGCATTAACGCAAATTCGTTTGGTATGGTATATTCGTTTTCATCAACACTGATGATCACTTTATACATATACTCCATTATTCTTTGAAAAACAGCAACTCGCTGAGACTCTATATAAATTGTTTCGAAAGGAAAAGCAAGATAGATAACTCTACCAAATTGATTTCCTCCTCCAAAATAACCAGCATACGAAACTCCTGAATAACCTTTTGCCGGATCGGTAAGTCCTTTATAACTTGTTTCATTATAAGCGAATACATTTTCATCATCAATTTTTG
>JAADIB010000189.1 GCA_013151565.1 Chlorobiota bacterium | reverse complement strand
GATAATGTCATTGACATTAAAATGCCAAATGTGATAAGAAGTTTTTTCATTCGTTTATCCTCGCTTAATTATTTATTTTCTTTACTGTTCAGTGTGGGCTAAAGCCCTTATCAATACTTGTAGATATTCCCCCTGTCATAAATGACAGGGTTAATAAATTTATTTTTAACTATCTATTTCAATTTATAAATATGAACATCCAGAGGTTTGAATCCATCGATCAATATTCCATTTTTGACGACCACTGTTCTATTCTCATTATAAACCTCAACGTTTCCGTCATACTTTTTGCCTAGATTTAGTTCAGGTTGATAAGTCTCTGTCTTAGATATATTTGCAGCCATTAAGAAGGTTCCGATAGAACTCTTTTTAACTACTGCACGCATTGACTCATTCTCACGGAGCAGCGAAATTTCTTTGCCAAAACCTCGCTCTAAGAATAACGGAGCCAACTCATTTAATTCTGATAAGAAAACTTTCTGTGCTTTCCATAACTCAGGATCGTCAACCGGCAGATATTGACCGAACCCCTTATAAGTGTACCACAACATTCCCTTTGCTCCGTTCATCAGAGCATAATAATTCATGAAACGATGTTCTTGTGGCGTCGGTCTTCTTTGTTCAGGCCAAGTGAACATTTGACCGCAATGCCAAACCGGTGTTTTGTTTTCCAAATGCTCATAAGCCAACGCAATATTTCCGCCAACATCCTCAATTGTTCCGTTTGTGATCGGATAAGTATCCACAGCTAGCACATCACAACTGCGCCCGAATGTTTTGTAAACCGTTGGAGTTGTGATAACAAGATAAGAAGGATGTACCTTATCGGCTTTATATGCTGCGTTATAGATATCATAAATGTAAAGCAGATCGGCTTTGTTATAGCCGGGTTCGTCGTAAAGCATCCAGCATAATACTGCGGGATGATCTTTGTACTTACTTATCTGCTCGTAATATTCGTCTGCTGTTTTCCCGTGAATAGGCACAGCAGCTAACAATCCGGCTTCATTAACTTTGTCCAGGTCCTTAGCTGACGCTACCACAAAATTATATCCGGCATCTTTAAGCTTTTTATAATCCTCAACCGGAGCGCCGTAAGTTCCTATTGGAAAGAATGGTTTCCCATGTTCATCAACAATTGTCAAGTTTTTAGTTAATCTTTTAACACGCGGATGTTTTTTCAACTTACCTTTGAAATATCTTGTTTCCGAAACTATTACTCCGTCATCCGGTGTTGCAAATTCTGCTTTAATAGTAAGGAATCCTTTAGGGATTTTTTTCAGCAGAAACTTCGCATCCTCGCCTGGTACAACTGTTCGTTCACCTATCTTGCCCTTTTTCTCATGGATAAGTTCTATTTTTACTTTTCCTTCCGGATTAAGAACAGATATCTTATACCGGTTTCCGAAATTTGCAACTAAGGTATCCGCAATTGCTACAACTTTTAAAGTTTTATATGAATCAATATTTTTTCGAACTTCTGCCATAACAGAATCGTAATCCAAAAATCTTGCCACATAACCAAAGTCGCCGGTACCTTGATCAATTTTCAGCATCAAATTATTGACGCCCTTTTTTAACACTACCGGGACATAGTCATTATCAACTTGAAGCCATCGTCCGTTAAAGTCATGACTTTCGTGAACTTCTTCCCCGTTCAGAAAAACTCTGAGTCCATCATTACTCCCAATAGCAAGAATTGCTTTTTGTTCTTTTGGAGATTCAATCTGGCTGAAAGCATAAGCAACAACCATATCTTTCGGCTTAAGATCGGTAAGGTGAATTTTATCTTCAGCGCTGTGAATCTTGAACCAAGTTCTTTCAATGTTCTTATCGGCAACTGTAACTTTCATACCTTCGGTTGGGACAGCATTTTTCTCTCCACCAATCGATTTTAAATAATCTGTATAAAACCCTTTACACCGTTCATCATGATGATAATTGATTTTTGAACAGTCCTCGCAATTCGGGAAAGGGCCAGCAATCAGCCAATCTTTAATGAATACACTCGGCTGATATTGGACACGATCATTGCCGCAGCCGGAAAGTAAAAACAGTGTTATAAATGTAGCGGTAAACAACAGAAAAAATAATTTTGATTTCATAGTTCCATATATGTTTGTTATTATTTATTGACTATCTCAAATTTCTCTCTGTAAGATATTTGTGCAGAATGAGAGGGTAATCTGTCTGAATAATATTCGCGCCCCCTTCAACCAATGAGGCATAACCGGTATCGACAAGCCCGATCATAGCTTTTGCATCGGCAAAGCCAAGAGCATTTATCCAGATACGAGCTCCGCTTGCTTTAATTGTACTTACCACTTCTTTTGTGTAAAAACTCGGATCGATATGAATAACCAGCGGATGATACCGCTTTATAATTTCCTTTACCTCTTCCAATGAATGAGCGCGGGGCATCAGCATAAGTGTAGAATCAAGCAGCAGAACAGAATCCAGAACTGCAAAATCGCTGTCGAAAAATAGCACTTGTTTTTCTGTCTGTGTTTTATGCACCAGATCGACCAAGTTTTTTATGTAAACACTTTTGATATCCAGATCAACCATAATTTTTCCATGCGCAAGATTAAGAGCATCTTCTGCCAGCGGGACTCTGTATGTGTTTGGATCATCCGATTCTTTTTCCAACTCTAATTTTTCCAGTTCAGCAAATGTAAAATTCTTTAATTTTCCTTCACCGTTTGTCGTGCGGTCAACCGAGCCGTCATGCATAAGAACCAATTTGCCGTCTTTTGTTGTTCTGATATCCGTTTCAATTATATCAACTCCCGAATTAATTGAGTGCTGAAAAGCTGCAAGTGAATTTTCGGGATATTTTGTGTGCATTGCTCTGTGAGCTGTTATCAATATTTTATTAGAAGACGGGTCATGAAACTTTGCAAGTATCTGCTTAAGATCACTTGGATTGGTTTTTATATTGCTTTGACCACAGCTAAAAACAAAAAGTGATGTAATAAGGAAAAGAAGTGATAATTTTAAATTTTTCATTTGAAATGACCTAAAAATATTGTTGCTAAATCTAATATTAAATTTAGACAATCGATTGCACAATATCAAAGGAATAATAGCGGAATTTCTCTTGGTGGGAGAAGAAATTACCAATTTTTAGTAAATTGTTGAGGAAGAAAAGACTGAAGTATTATTAAGTGTGAGGTCAGAAGGGAAAGATATTTTAACAAACCTGAAGAGAAAGCAAAACGCCGCAAACTTCGACAAGACCAAACCTATATCGATAATTATGCGGTTTAACATTCTATAAATTTACATAATTGGTTTTTTTTCGTTAGAGATTGAATTCCACAATTTCAGTAAATTGTTATTCTAAAAATTAACTGTATAAAAGTGAAAAATATTCAATCAGGTAATCCAAAATAAAAGTATAAAGTTGCAGAGTATGAACCATCGGCATTGAACTTTTGACTCTGCGGACCCAATACCTCTGCCCTTTGAAATTTCGTACCAATAGCAGGAATTGCATGAAGAAATGATATATCCCCTTCCGCCCAGATCATTGATGTATGACGAGGTTTGTAACCATCCTCTTGGGAATAAAGACGCAAAAAGAGATCATCATCTTCGGTTAGAATAGTAATGTATCCATCTTCCGTGTCAAAAACGATCCAGCTAAATTCGGCAAAGTAACCGACAAACTCGGGATAATCCCATTTAGTATTTACTTTGAAATTTTTATAATTATTTTGCCATACATCAATGGTCGGTCCTTTCAACCTATTTTTCCAAACACGGTATGGACCTTTTCCCAACCACTTTTTGCCGTACATTCTGTTTTCCGGATAATTAAATGAAACTCCCATATAATCCACAGAATCATGAATGGTATAAGTGTAATCAAGTTTGAGCCATCCGCTGCCATAAACAGTCCAAGTTAGTTTGTCAAAATCGGGATGACCGGTAATATCAATTACTTGAGCGCTTTCTGTTTTTGACAGGTGAATCTTAACATTATTTTTCACATGGTTTTCTTTTTTACTGTCAGAAACAAAAACCGGTCCTCTGTTAAACGGAATGACATGAGCACCACTTTCTACATTTTGTAATATTCCATCTTTCTTGCTGAAAGTATAATTAAAACTACCGGATGTAATTTTAATAAACGAATCACTTTTAATTATAGCTGGAGCTATTTCACCAGTATTAACAATACCTTTAACGATTTTTGAGTTATTGATAAGTTTCCATTTCCACGTGAATATTTTTTTATTATGGTTATCAAAAGCAGTAAGAAATAGAGCATCAGCATTTTCTAGATCATCTGTCAAATTCAATTTTAATGATCCCCTTTTTCGTGCGGGGATATTCGGTCCGTCAAAATTTCCGCTTGCTATTTCTTTATTCTGTGACAGTATATTTTTTGGTGTTGAATACTTAATGAGTTTCCACTCAAATGAGCACTCATTGAGATTTGTAAAATCATAACGATTCTCAACTGAAATCACACCGTTAAAATTATTGCCGAGTTCATTGGTAGTTTCAATATAAATCGGCGACCATATTTCTTTGATCGTAAAGAAACTCGCTTCCTTTTCGTGAAACGGTCCGAGTATTCCATCCGGTGCATGGTTGCCGTCTGTATCAATTACCCATTCTTTATCAGTTCTTACAACACCTTCATCAGCAAAGACCCATAAGAACATTCCCCCGTTAAGAGGATTTCCCCACATCAATTTCCAAAAATCATCAAGCCCGGCGCCTAGTCCTCCGTCATATAATCCATGCAGATGTTCAGTCGGCATAAAGATATTGCCGCTCTGCATTTTGTTTGTCACACTTTCATAATCTTCGTAATGATCAGTATCAATCCCACCGAATAATTCCCACGGGTGCAGTACTCTTCTGTTCTGCGGATCGTACTTTGCAAACTCTCCATCCGTTTCCAGATTCCATCCGCCCTCATTACCGTTATCCCAAAAAAGGATTGCCGGATGATTCACATCTCTTGTAACTGTTTCTTTGATAATTCTTTTACTTGTCGGGGTATCGTAAGATGGTCTTTGCCAACCGGCTACTTCGTCAAGCACATAAATACCATACTGATCACAAAGATCGAGGAAATATGTATCGGGTGGATAGTGTGACATCCGAACTGCGTTCATGTTCATTTCTTTCAGAAGCATCACATCCTTATAGCATCGGTTGCGGCTCAAAGCTCGTCCGCTTGTGGGCCAAAAGCTATGACGGTCGCAGCCTTTAAGAGTGATAATTTTACCATTCAGAAAAATCCCTTTACCCTCACGGACTTCAATTGTTCGGAAACCAAATCGTTCACGAATTGTGTGTATAGTTTTTCCGTTCCGCTTTAACGAAACATCAACGTAATAAAGGTTGGGTGTTTCAGCTGTCCAATTTTTTTGACCGGATACTTTTGTTGTTAATGTTATAAAATCGTTGTCAGAATTAATCTCTCTGGTAATTGTTTTGCCAAGCGATTTCCCGTCCTGTCCAATGATCTGTATATCAATTTTATTTGCAGTTTTGATGTTGTCATAATAGACGTCAACTCTAAAACTGCCGTCCGCTCTTGCGTCTATTGCAGTTCTAACAATATGCTCTTTCGGAAGTATCTTCAAATAAACCGGGCGATATATTCCACCGAAAACCCAGTAATCACTTTTTCGTTCGGCAATTTCAACGCTCTTGTTTGCAGAAACTTTATGAACAATAACTTCTAGTGAATTATCTTCATCAAATTTGATGAGATCGGTAATATCATATTCGAATCTGTAAAACCCGCCTTGATGAATC